>JALOOI010000021.1 GCA_025454495.1 Anaerolineae bacterium | reverse complement strand
TTCAGCGCTCCCACCAGGAAGGCCGGCGGCACCTCTGCCTGGCCGGGCCAGGTGTGCCCGCCGCCCACCACCGTGTACAGCCGCACACTGACCTCCGCATCACAGTTACGGTAAATTTCCCCCTGCGCCCCATCGCGCGGCGGGAACTGCTCCGGGATGGCATCGCAGCCGTTGCGGGCCGCCCACTCGCCCGCCCACGTCCCAATCGCCGGCAAATTGTTATCGCCATTGTAGGGGGTGATGGGGTCAGCATCGCCATGAAAGCTGATGACCGGCACCGGCCGCGCCGGCAGACAGCCGCCAGGAATTGCGCTGTAGGCCCCGGCCACCGTGCCAATCGCCGTAATGCGGTCGGCCAGCTCGCAGGCCAGCCGGTGGGCCATGCCGCCGCCGGCGGAAAACCCGGTGGCATACACGCGCCCCATGTCCAGGCACAGCGATTCGGCCAGCGCCGTCAGCAGTTCCCCGGTGAACACCACATCGCGCCGGTCATCCTCCGCAATAAAATTGCTGAGGCCGTTAAACCAGCGCGCCGGGAAGCCGCTGCCCTGCGGATACACGGCCACAAAGCCATAAGTCTCCGCCAGGGGGTTAAAATCCGTCCAGTCCATTTGCTGCTGCGCGGAGGAAGCAAAGCCATGATAGCTGAGCAGCAGCGGCAGCGGGTCGCGGCCGGTGTAGGCCGCCGGCACATACAGCAGGTAGCGCCGCGCCTGCCCGTCTATCATCAGCGTCTGTTCCGTTACGCCGGCCGTCCAGCCCGTTTGACCACAGCCCGCGCTGCCGTTCACGTTCGCAGTCGCAGTCTCAGTCGCGGTTACGGTTACGGTCGCGGTGGGGGTGGGGTTCTGCTGGGCCAGCGCCTGCGCTGCGCCCATCAGCAGCAGCAGCAGTGCCAGTATTCGTCTGCCGGTCATCGTTGCACCTTTCTCGATACGTTTCAGGCACAGCAGTATAGCCGCCCTGCCTGAGACACAGATCAATGCTGCCTCACAGAAAGAACAGCGTGGTGCCGGCCAGCGCCAGCAGCGTGCCCGCCACCGCCCGCCCGGTAATGCGTTCTTTAAAGACCACCGCGCTGATGGGGATGAGCAAAATCGGCATCAGCGACGAGAGGGTGGCCGCCACGCCCACCGGCGCAGCCCGCACCGCCACCAGGTTCAGCCATACGCCCACAACGGGGCCCAGCAGCGTGGCCAGGCACATCTGCGCGAAGGCGCGGGGATGCTGCCGCAGGCGGTGCACCGTGCCGCGGGCCCGGCCGCTGACCAGCGTCACCAGCCAGACGGCCGCGGTGGCTGCCAGCAGCCGAATCGCATTGCCGGACAGCGGCTCCAGCCCGTAAGACAGCCCGATTTTGGACAGCACCAGCCCGCCCGCCTGCCCGGCCGCGCCGCCCAGGCCGCACAGCAGCCCGATGATGTACACCCGTGGCGACGCACCGCCGGCCGTCGCCAGCGGCTGCCCGGCCCGGTCACTGACGACGAGCATGATGCCGGCCACCACCACCGCGATCCCGGCCACATCGGCCGCGGCCAGCACTTCGCCCAGGAACACCCAGGCCAGCAGCCCGCCCAGGACGGGGGCCAGCGCCATCATCAGCATGGCCAGCCGCGGCCCCACCAGCACAAAGGCCTGGAACAGGAACGTATCGCCCAGGGCCAGCCCCACCAGCCCGCTGGCCGCCAGCCACAGCCACGGCGCAGGCCCGGCCGCCAGCGGCAGCAGCGTCCCCGTCAGCAGCAGGTGCAGCGCCAGCACACAGCCCAGGGCCAGCACCAGCCGCGTGCGGTTCACCAGCGCCGACGACTCGTAAGCCCGCCCGGCCAGCGTGAATAACGTGGAGCCAAAAGAAAAACAAACTGACGTGGCCAGCGCGGCCAGTTCTCCGGTATAAGCCATATGCAGGTATCCTGTCCGGTGGGCGGCAAAAAAGCGCTTCAGCGGCGCGGTGGTAACTGCCCTTCATTATCCTGCAAAGCGGCCGGCCGCGCCTCCCGTTTCTGGCGCGGCTGCCGGCCAGAGTTTACAAAGTTTTAGCACTCATCGGCCCGTACCCGCATACAATTGCGGTAGTCGCCGGCCACCGGCGCAGCCTGTGCGCCCGGCCGGGGTGATGCCGCGCTGGACGCAGCCCGCAACAGCGTTATAATGCCGCCGGGTACCTGTCGCCCGTGGCCTTATTCACATCAAATCGTAACCAGAGGATGAAAGACTATGCGCCTGAAAAATCGTGGAACTTTGCTGCTCATTGTTGTAAGCCTGGGGGTGATCGGGCTGGCGCTGCTGCTGCTGAACCAGCAGCAAACCACCCCCGCCGCCGGGGCCACGCCCGCCCCGGCCGCCCTGTTCGCCGGCCTGAACCAGATTGAGGTGGCCCGCCTGTCCGTGCGCGATGAAGCCGCCGGCCTGGGCGCGGTGTATGTGCAGCAGGAGGATGGCTCCTGGGCGCTGGAGAGCAGCGACAGCGGCACCACCGGCGACCTGACGCAAACCACGGTCGATGAGGCCGTGGGCGGGCTGCTGGGCCTGAATGCCGACAGCTTCGCCAGCACCGCCCTGGCGGATTTCGGGCTGGAGACACCGGCGCTGACGGTGAGCTTCGCCATGCAGGACGGCACCGCCCGCACGCTGCGCCTGGGCAATCGCAACCCGGCCGGCAACCGCTATTATGCCCTGCTGGATGATGATACCGGCACGGTCTACCTGGTCGGTGGCGTGGGTGTGATCACGCAGCTCACAAACCTGGCCACGCACCCGGCGATGAATTCATCGTCTTCCAGCGCGATGCCGCCGGCACCTGGACGATCCCGGAAGGCACCGCCCGCCGCGACGCGGCCGTGGATACCGAACAGGTGACGCTGCTGCTGAACGCGCTGACCTTTATGCAGGGGGTGGATGGCATTGATGACACCGACCTGAGCAAGTACGGCCTGGAAACGCCGGCCTACCGCATCACCGTGCAGGCCGGGGAACGCACCGCCACCCTGCTGCTGGGCAGCGATGACCTCAGCGGCACGCGCACCTATGCCCGCGTGGATGATTTCACCACCCTGGCGGTGATCGAAAAAGCCAGCCTGGCCGTGTTGCTTGATGCCATCACGCAGCCGCCCTATGTGGCTGCCCCCGCCGAAGCCACGGCCGAAGCGACCGCCGAAGCCACCGCGGACAATTAAACGCCCCGCCGCCCGTCCGGCCCGGTGTTGCGGTGTCGGGCGGGCTATTTGCCCCGGTTCAGGCGCGGGTCGAGCGCATCGCGCAGGCCATCGCCGAGCAGGTTAAAGCCCAGGACGGTGAGCATGATGGCCAGGCCGGGGAAGAAGACCAGGTGCGGCGCGGTGAACACGTAGCCACGGGCTTCGCTGAGCATCGCGCCCCATTCCGGCGTGGGCGGCTGCGCCCCCAGCCCCAGGAAGGACAGCGCGGCGGCATCCAGGATGGCCGTGCCGATGCCCAGCGTGGCCTGCACGATGAGGGGAGTCATGGCGTGGGGCAAAATATGGCGAAAAATAATCCGCCGCGGCGGCGCACCCAGGGCGCGGGCGGCCGTCACAAATTCGGTCTCTTTCACGCTTAACACGCTGGCGCGGGTGACGCGGGCATAGGCCGGGATGAACACAATGGCAATCGCCAGCAGCACGATGAACAGCCGCACATCCAGCACCGCCGGCAGCATTTGCACAATGGGCGATGCCACCACCCGCGGCTCCAGAATGGTGACGAACGCAATCGCCAGCAGCAGCCCCGGAAACGCCAGCAGCACATCCATCACCCGCATGATGAGGTTATCCAGCGTGCCGCCATAATAGCCGGCGAACAGGCCCAGCAGCATCCCCACCACGATGGCGAAAAAGACGCTGGTGAAGCCCACCGTCAGCGAAATGCTGGCCCCGTACAGCACCCGGCTGAAGACATCGCGGGCGTTCAAATCCAGCCCCATAACATACGTGCCGGTGGTGGCGGTGCAGCCCAGGGCCGGGATGCAGGGCGGGGTGCGGGCCGGCCGCCCCGGCTCCAGCCCGATTTTGGATTGCAGCGGGTCATGCGGGGCGATGTAGGGCGCAGCAAAGGCGATGAGCAGCAGGAAGCCCAGGATGGCAAAGCCCGCCCGCGCGGAACGGTTGCGCCGTAAATTACGCAGCAGCTCCCGCCAGAAATTCTGGGAGCCGGGCTGTGGAACCGAACCGGGGGCGGCATTCAGTGTGGCGACCTGGGACATGGCATTTTCTCAGACAGATTAAACTGGCAGCAGATGAGCGATCGACGACGTTATTCCAGCCGGATACGCGGGTCCAGGAAGGCGTACAGAATATCCACCCCCCAGTTAATGAGCACGAAAGACACGGCAATCACCACGGTGAAGCCCTGCACCAGGAAATAATCCCGCGAGATGATGCCTTCCGTCAGCATCCGGCCGATGCCGGACAGCCCGAAGACGGATTCGGTCAGCACTGCGCCGGCCATCAAGGAGCCAAAACTGAGGCCGATCACCGTCACCACCGGCAGCAGCGAATTACGCACGGCATGGCGCAGCACCACGCGCAGTTCGGGCAGGCCTTTGGCGCGGGCCGTTCGCACATAATCCTGGCCCAGCACTTCCAGCAGCGCCGAGCGCGTCATGCGGGCGATGATGGCCAGCGGAATGGTGCCCACGGCGATGGCCGGCAGAATGAGATGCTGGAGCGCGTCCACCAGTTGCGTCAGGTTCAGCGTGACGATGGCGTTAAAAACATTCATGCGCGAGAAGAACACCAGCAGCCCGGTGGCCGTATCCTCCGTGGCCAGCCCCCACACCACGAAGAACGGCTCATAATTGGCCCCGGCGGACAGGCGGCCGGAAGGCGGCAGGGCGAAAGGCGTGTCTTTGAGGATGACCCCGAAGATGTACGACAGCATCAGCCCCAGCCAGAACACCGGCATGGAAACCCCCAGGTTCGCGCCGAACATGGTGGTCACGTCAACCCAGGAATTGTGCCGGTAAGCGGACAAAATGCCCAGGGGCACGCCCACCACCGTGGCAAACAGGAGCGCCGCGATCGCCAGTTCCACCGTCGTCGGCATTCGTTCCACCACCAGGCTCATCACCGGGCGGCCGTGGCGGATCGAAGTATCAAAATCAAGCTGGAGCACTTTGCCCAGGTAGATGATGAGCTGCTCACCGACCGGCTTATCCAGCCCCAGACGATTGATGAAGGCGCGGCAGGTTTCTTCGGTGGCTTTTTCGCCATAGATGGCCCGGCAGGGGTCGCCAGGCAGCGAGCGCAGCATGAAGAAGGTGAGGATCAGGATGCCGAACAGCACCGGGATCGTATACAGGAAGCGCCGTACAATGAATTTTGTCATAAAGACCCTGGAGACTGGCAGCAGGCAGGATACCAGCCGGGCCCGCCCGGTGCGGGCAGGCCCGGCAAGTGTGGTTCTTACTGGGCCGGCGGCGGGTTCAGGAAGCCACCGAAGTAAGCCGAGAAGTAGGTGAAGTTACCATCACGGCCCACATGCAGCGGGTGTGCCGCATCCCACTGCACCAGGTAGGACAGCACCACATCGTTGGCATCCAGGGTGGAGCCATCGTGGAACTGCACCCCTTCGCGCAGGGTGAACGTCCATTCGGTCAGTTCTTCGTTAAACGTCCACTCCGTGGCCAGCGCGGCGATGGGCGTGCCGGTGCCGATTTCGTAACGCAGCAGCGATTGATAGACCTGTTCGCAGGCGCGCAGGGTTTCGCCGTCGGTTTCATCGGCGCAGTACAGGCCGATGGGTTCGGCGTTCTGCATCCACACGATGTTATCATCGTCCGGGTCTTCCATCAGCGCGAACTGTTCCGCGCCCACGTCCGACGAGTACGCGCCGGCGACGCGGGCGGCGAAGGCGGCCGCGCTGCCACCATGCGCCACGGCCAGCATGGGCACCTGGTCGCGCAGGATTTCATTGGCGGTGGTGTAGAGGGCGTAACGGGCATCGGTATCGGCAGTGGAGCCGGCCTCCGCCAGGATCTCGGTCAGTTCCGGGATTTTGTCGCCGAACTGGGCGCTGGCCCCGGCCCCAAAGTGGAAGTCCAGGAAGTTGGTGGGATCAGGATAATCCATCCCCCAGCCCAGCAGGTAGAAGGCCAGTTCGCCGGCATCGGAGGCATCCAGAAATGCGCCGGATTCCATAATTTCGATGTTGACGGTGATGC
Source organism: Anaerolineae bacterium (assembly GCA_025454495.1). Lineage (GTDB taxonomy): Bacteria > Chloroflexota > Anaerolineae > Aggregatilineales > Phototrophicaceae > JALHOR01. The sequence continues at coordinate 24,897 of JALOOI010000021.1, read as the reverse complement.
CCACGGCCGCGAGCTGCGTCTGAATATCCGCCGCCACCACTTTCGGATCGGGCAGGTAGCCGCGCACCACATCGCGGATGTTGAGCGTCACTTCAAAGCCATCCGGCAGGCCGGCCGCGGCCAGCAGTTCCTGGGCGCGGGCCACTTTTTCTGCGGCGCTCAGGCCGGCATCCAGCGGCTGCACTTCCGGCGTAAAGCCGAACAGGGACGGCGGCATGAACTGGGTGGCGGGGATGGAGCCGGGCGGGTAGAAGTTATCCACAATGCGCTGGCGATCAATGGCGTAGGCGATGGCCTGGCGCACTTCCAGCGAATTGAAGGGTTCGATGGTGTTGTTCATGCCAATGTAGAACACATTGGTACCGCCGCGCGGGTACAGCGCCAGGTCGGGGTTGGCTTCGATCACGGCAAAATCCGCTTCGCCGGGGTTGTCGATGCCGTCCACATTGCCGGATTGCAGTTCGGTCACGCGGGCAGTGGATTCCGTGTTCCAGCGGAAGATGACGGTCGCTTCTTTGGCGGCATCGCCCCAGTAGCCATCGAAGCGGCTGAAGACCATTTCATTGCCCAGGTCCCAGCGTTCCAGCCGGTAGGGGCCGGTGCCGACCGGGTTCTGGATGAGGTCGCCACCGCCGCCGGTGGTTTCCAGGTATTCGGATGGCAGGATCGACAATGAGCTAAACGCTACTTTGGAAAGGAAGGCGGGGTCGGGGTTGCAGAGCGTGAAACGCACCGTCGTCGCATCCACAGCCTCGATACTCTGGAAGTTGCTGGTATTGTTGGCTGCGCCGCATTCCGCCTGCTGGCTGAGCAGATCCTGCGCCGCGACCGGGAACAACGCCCCCAGGGCCACGACCAGCAGCAGCGAAACGGACAGGACACGTAAAGCCCTTTTCATACTTGCTCCTTAGGCATAGGTAGATCGGAACTCAGGCGCACTCCACCACGCACCTGAAACGTCCCTGAGAAGGACGTGAACGTCATTTTAACGGGGAATTTGTGAATTGCAAAAATTTCATGAGATTCGCATGAAAAAACGTGCGGCCATCGGTGTAAAAAGCCTGGTCGGGGGGCACCGGCGGCTCAGGGCAGGGGGAAGTGGGCCAGGGGGCGGGCGAGCTGTTGTTGCAGCAGGGCCTGGTTGCCGGCGGCGGGAATATCGGCGGCGTAGAGGGGGCGCTGCTGCGCCAGGGCGGCGCGGGCGGCATACATGGCCCCGCCCTGGGGGCCGGTTTCGATGACGATGAGCGCCCGGGCCAGCCCGCTGATGATGCGGTTGCGGGCCACCAGCCGCGCGGCGCTGCCACCGGCATCCGGCGGCGCTTCGGACAGCAGCGCCCCGTGCCGCAGGATGCGCTCCACCAGCGGGCGATGTTCCGGCGGGTAGGGCCGCAGGACCCCGCTGCCGGGGATGGCCACGGTGCAGCCGGCGGCCACGCTGAGGGCCCCTTCGTGGGCGGCGCGGTCAATGCCCAGGGCCAGCCCGCTGATGATGGGCTGGCCGGCCTGCGCCAGGCGGGCGGCCACCTCATGGGCCAGGCGGGCATGGGCTTCGGCCGGGTGGCGGGTGCCCACCACCGCCACGCCGGGGACGGCCGGCAGCGTGCCCAGGGCGAACAGCGTCGCCGGGGCATCGTCCAGCGGCAGCAGCGCCGCCGGGTAGCCGGGCTGGCCCCGGGGCAAAATGTGCACGCCGGCCTGCTGCCAGCGTTCCATCTGGCGCACGCACGCCGCCAGGTCCAGGGTGTGGATGCTGTGGGCCAGCTTCGCGCCGATGCCCGGCACGCGCTGCAAATCGGCCGGGGTGGCGCACAGGGCGGCATCCAGGCTGCCGCAGTGGGCCACCAGGGCCCGCAGCGTCTTCAGCCCGATGTGCGGTTGCAGGCTCAGCGCCACCCAGGCAATATCCACGCGGCTAATCGGCCTCGTAATATTCGATGATGGACAGCAGCATGGCGTGAATGAAGGTGTTCACCTGGCGCAGCAGGTGGGCCCATTCGGCCGGGTTACGCGGCTGGGCCAGTTCCGACCAGGTGAGGATGGAATTCACCACAAAATCGCTGAAGTAAAAAAAGCCGCGGGTGGCCTGCGGCAGCGTGAGGCCGCTGATGCTGAGCAGGCGGGCATAATCCTTGCCCAGGGTGACGGCCTCGCCCAGGGCGGCATCCGGCGCACCGCTGCTCAGGTAGCGGCGCATGGCTTCCAGCACCAGCCGCCCGTACTGGCGCATCGCCTGCCGCCCCTGCTCGCTGATGGCCTGGTACCAGGCCGCCTGGAGCAGCGTGCCATCTTCCACGTTCATCCGGGCGCTGCCCAGGGCATTCTGGATGATGACCTGCACTTCCACCGGCTGAATATCATCATGGGTGCCGGCGAAGCGCAGCACATCGTCGCGGTGAAAGCGGCGGTGCTTGCCCACCGTCCGCCGCGAGGCCAGCCGGCCTTCATCCGCCCAGTTACGCACCGTGGCCGGGTGCACCCCCAGCAGATCGGCTGCCTGTCGCAAACTCAACCACTCAGAAACATCTCGCCTGTCCATAGTCGCTGGCATTCTGATTGCAAAGCCGGTCCTGATGTCTGTACAGATTATAACACGATTTACCGGGGCGGGGTGGTACGGGGGCCGCTGAACGGGTATCAACGGGCTAACAGCGCTCACCCCTCTTGCTTCTTTACGACAATAGAATATATAATGTAATAAGTGTAACTTTTTTTGTCATGAATAGGCCAGGGGGGCACGGGCGATGACTGAGCAGCAGCAGGTGACGAAAAAAGATAGCGGCGCGGCCGGCAGCCGGCACACCGAAGCAGGCATGGAGCAGGAGCAGCTTCCGCTGCTGCGCGTGCTGCCTGCGCCGCAGCACTGGTCGCCGCGCCAGGTGCTTCAGTTGCAGCGCCTGGTGGGCAATGCCACCACACAGCGCCTGCTGCTCCAGCCGCGCCGCAGCCAGCTTATTCAGCGGGCCGGGGAGGACAGCTTCGGGCAGACGATTGGCGGGGTGACACCGCTGCGCCAGCCCAGCTCGATGGCGTGCTGGGCCACGGTGACGACGATGATGGCTTCCTACAAAGACGGCCGGGCGTATACCGTGGCCGACATTCCCAGTGTGGTGGGGCGGGCGGGGGCCCGTTATACGCAGATTTATAACGACGATACCGGGCTGGGCAGCCGGGATAAAGGCCCGTTTTTAGCGGCCATGGGCTTCACGTCCGAACCGCCGGCCAGTTATATTCCGCGGGCCGTGTACGACATGATGAGCAGCTACGGCCCGCTGTGGATCACCACCGATGGCGGCTCGCTGGACAGCGTTCATGCGCGGGTGTTGATTGGCATGGGCGGCGATGGCTCGCCCACGGGCACCACCATGCAGATCATTGATCCCGCGGATGGCGGCATCCACGACGAAACGTATGAGGTGTTTGCCCGGCGCTACAGCAATGTGGCCGTGCTGGATGCTTCCAATCGGCGGCCGTTCCGGGCGCAGATTGTGCACTGGTAGGGCAGGGTAGCGCGGCGTAGCCCGGCCGCGCCGGCATGGGGTATCATACGCCGGTGGCTGAGGCACAGCAGGGAGCAGGATGATGGACGCAGACGCGCTGAATGCCGCCGGGCGGCACCTGTGGAACGAGAAAGCGGCCTTCTGGGATGCGCTGCACGGGTCGGAGGGCAATGCCTTTCACCAGACGCTGGTTAGCCCGGCGGTGGAGCGCCTGCTGGCGGTGCAGCCCGGCGAGAGCGTGCTGGATATTGGCTGTGGCAGCGGGGTGCTGGCGCGGCGGCTGGCGGCCCTGGGGGCCGTGGTGACAGCGGTCGATTTTAGCGAAGCGCTGATTGACCTGGCGCGGCAGCGCGGGCAGGCGGCGGGCCCGCCCATCCAGTATGCGGTGGTGGATGCCACCGATGAGGCGGCGCTGCGGGCGCAGGGGGTCGGCCGCTTTGCCGCGCTGGTTTCCACCATGGCGCTGATGGATATGCCGGTGATCGCGCCGGTCTTCCGCGCGGCCCGGCAGTTGATGCAGCCCGGCGGGCGTTTTGTGGTGGCGCTGTCCCACCCGGCGTTTAATGCCAGCACTACGGTGATGCTGGTGGAACGGGGCGAGCGTGACGGGGTGCCGTACACGCAGTCCGGCATTAAAATGACGGCCTATTTAAGCCTGCCGCCGACCACCGGCGCAGGGGCCCCCGGCGAACCCAACCCGCATTATTATTATCATCGCCCGCTGCATGAACTGCTGGGGGCGGCGTTTGCGGCCGGGCTGGTGCTGGACGGGCTGGAAGAACCGGCCTTCCCGCCGCCGGCCGCCCCCTCCGGGCAGGTGGGCTGGAGTACCCTGTGGCAAATTCCGCCGGTGCTGGTGCTGCGCCTGCGGCCGGGCCCGGCCGGCGGGTGATCTGGCCGGGCCTAAACCTGCCCGCCGCCCGCTGACGATGACGACGGTTTTTAGCCGTCCTCAGCATCCGCCATGCTCTGGAGGAGGTTTTCGACCGTTGTTTTTAATGGCCCGCAGAATATCGTACAGGTACAGCTTAAAATCCCGCGGCATAGCGTACCTCTGGCAACACGCGGGCCTGTAATTCAGGGCGCAGGTCTTTTTCGGGCACCAGATCAACCTGGCTGCCCAGGTGATCTTCCAGAAAATTCCAGACATCCATCCAGCCGCGCCAGCTCCAGTGATCCAGCGTCAGCAAAAAATCAATATCGCTATCGGGGCGCTGTTCCCCGCGCACATAAGAGCCGAACAGACCGATTTTAATCACACCGAGCGCCCGTAATTCATCCCGACGCTGGTACAGGAAATCGAGGATTAAATCGGCTGTCCATGGAAACTGCTGCTCGATCATCGCTGCTCCTTTGCTGCCTTCAGCCCTCATGTGGCGGGCGGCGGGTCGCCCGGCGTGGCGGTGGCGGTGGTGGCCGCGGCGGCCCGTTCCTGCCGAAAATTATCCACCAGCAGCGCCAGCACGCCGATCACAATGGCATGATCGGCAAAGTTGGACACGTTGGCGATGACCCCCGGCAGGCTGAGGTGGAAAAAATCCACCACCACCCCATGCTGAAGCCGGTCGATGACGTTGCCCAGGGCCCCGCCCACGATCAGCCCGAAGGCGGCCGCCTGGCGGCGCAGGGCCGGCGGCAGTTGCGTCACATAATACACCAGGCCGGCGCTGATGATGAGCGCCAGCACCAGAAACAGCGGGCTGGCCCCGCCGCCAATGCCGAAGGCCGCGCCGGTATTGTAACTGCGCGTGATCTGAAAATAGGGCGGCAGCACCGGGATCGATTCGTACAGATCCAGGTTTTGCAGCACCCACTCTTTGGAAAGCTGGTCGAGCACCAGGATGAAGCTGAACGGCAGAAGAAAAAAATGCCAGCGTGTGAGGCGCATTAGCTGCTCCGGGAAGTGATTTCTACCGCCAGGCGGACGACGCTGCCCGCCCCGTAAACGAAACTGAGGACATCGCCGGCCGCCAGGCGCAGGGCGCTGTGATGGCCGACCCGGCTGTTATTCAGGTAGACCGGCATCACCGCCTGTTCATCCAGCCAGAACCACCAGGCATCCTCCGCCGCCCGGTACAGGATGCGCCCCTGGTAGCGGGGGATGGCCGGCAGCAGCCCGGCATGGTGCACCTGCGGCAGGATGGATTCGTACAGGTCAACCGCCAGCGTGGCATCGGGCGTATCGGCTTTCAGGCGGCAGCCGATGAGCTTTTCGTCATCTTCGCGGGCGGCGGGCAGGGTGTACACGCGCTCGCGCTGCTGCACATCGCGCAGGCGCAGCAGGGTATGGGCGGCCTCCAGGTGGCGCGGGGTGTATAAAAAGCCCTCCGGGGCCAGCGTCAGCGCGTGCAGCGGCGTATCCGGCGCGATGGCCCGCAGCCGGTACAGGCGCGTGCCGGCCGTCAGGCTGAGGCCGTAATGCGTGGCCAGCGCGGTAATCATTTGCCCCATGATGAGGTTGCCGGAGGCCCGCAGCGTCTGGCTGTCGCGCTCGGTGCCGATGACCACCTCCACCCGGTAGCCGCCGGTCTCCAGCGGCGGCGGCTCATCGCCGGGGGGCACATCGTCCACCCGCAGCAGCACCTCGGCGATCACCCGTTCCGGGGCAAAATCGCGCGTGCCGGGCGGGGCGAAGAAGCGCAGCCGGCGGCTGCCTTCCAGCGGAATGCGGGTGGTGGTCAGTTCATACTCATCCACCTGCACCCGCGTGGCCCCGGCGCGGGCCGCCTGCCAGGTGCGGCTGCCGTCATCAAATTGCAGCCACAGGCAGTCCGGGGCGATCAAATCCAGCAGGCCCGGCGGGATGAACGGCGACAGGTCAATATCCGGCCCGGTCTGGCGGGCGGGGTCGGCCCGGCCCAGCAGCAGGGCTTTTTTGCCGCCGGAGGTTACTTCATAGGCCCCCTGGCGCAGGCGCAGCAGTTTATCACCGGCGTTCAGGCGGCGCGGCGGCTCGGCCGGCTGCGGGGTCTGCGTCAGCAGGATCAGCCGGTCGCCATTGCGCCAGTCCACCTCCTCCAGGCGCTGGCCGGTGCGTATCGGCTGCGCCAGTTCCAGCATGGCCGCGGCCACGTAGGGCGTGTAGCGCGAAAAATAATCCGCCACGGCCCCGGCCGTCACCTGGCCGGAGAGCGACAGGGTGTAGCCGGCCGCAGCGCTGACCGGCGCGACGAGTAACGGTCGAACGCTCACAGATTCGTCTTGCTAAATTCCGATACGTCCTGCTGCGTGCTGGAATGGAAAAAGACGCGGGCATCGCCGATCTGGATTTCCGTCACCGGTTCCAGTTCCGCCAGGATGTAGCCGCTGTAACGTTTCCCATTGATCCGGCACTTGAGGCGCGGTTTACGGTTGCTGTAGTACCAGTGGCCTTTGCGCCACATCACCACGCCATGCTCGCGGGAGATGCTGGTGCTGTCGCCCAGGTTAATGTCGTTCTGGCTGCCACGCCCCAGGGTGATGGTGCGCTGCGTGAGCACCAGCGTTTGCTTCAGGTTATCGCGGCGCAGCGTCAGCGCCATCAGCCGGGGACTCATCTCGCTGTCATCCGCGCCGGCCAGCAGCCGGCGAATCCGCAGCCGCCCCACCCGGAAGAACAGCAGCAAATTGACCAGCAGCAGCAGCAGGCTGATGACCACGCTGGCCAGGATGAGGGGGTCGGTTTGCGCTAAAAATTCGGGCAGGGCCACGCCCAGGAAGGTGGTGGCGGTGAGCGCCGCGGCCGTCGTGCCGGGCGGGGCCGGCGGCAGGGTGGCCACCGGCGGGCCGCCCCCGGCGATGGCCGTACTCAGTGCGATGGCGGTACTGAGCGCGTCCGGGATCGGCGTGCCGCCGATAGTGGTCACAGTGTCGCCGCCGGCGGTGCTGCTGAGGGTGGCGACGGCCGCCACCGGCCGCTCGGCAAAGGTGAACACCAGCGGGGCGCTGGTGGCCAGCCGGCCGCCCCCCGCCCCGTTGACGAAGGCGACAATCTCCAGCACTTCGCCGGTCATGATGCCGGGGAACAGCCGCGCCGCTTCGCCACGCATGTCCGGGATGGCCAGGATGGCCCGGCCATCGCGGAAGGCCGCGCTGCCCTGCGCCAGCGGGTACACCAGGTCAGGATTCAGCGCCCGGTTGATGGTGAAACGGGCTTCCGGCAGCGCTACGCTGGAGGGCGTGCCCACTTCCAGCACCAGCGGCTGCGTCAGGTCATTCAGGCTGCCAGAGATCACGCTGAGGGCGATGGTGGGCAGCGTGTTGAGGGTGATGGGCTGGTCGGTGGTCGCCAGGATGTTATCGCTGCGGTCGCGCAGTTGCGCGGTAATGACGTAGGTGCCGGGCGCGTAATCGTTGGGGTTAAAGCGGTAGGTGGAACTATCCGAATTTTGCACCGGCTCATCATTCACCCGGAAGACGACGCTGGTTTCCTCCGCGCTAAAATCGGATTCGACCACCACCGCCAGTTCGACCGGTTCGGTGGTGGTGAGCTGCGCCGGGATGCCGGCGGCGAAGGCGATGCTGTGCCGGGTGATGTCGATGACGCAGGCGATCTGGTCCGTCAGTTTGAGGCCATTTTGCAAATCCAGCGCCACATCAAACACCACCTGGCCGCTGGCATCGGGGATTTGCCCGCGCAGATCAATGGCGATTTGAATTTCGCTGTTCAGCGTGTCGATCAGGTTATCCAGGCGCTCGCCGATGGCCGCGCCGGTGCTGGCGTTGGTGGCGTTCTCCTCATCGTAAATCCAGCCGAAGCCCTGCGAAGCCGTCGCCATGGCCAGCAGGTCGGCATCGTCGGGGCTGTCCCACAGGTGAATGCCCATCGGGTAAAGCTGCACGCGGGCGTTGCGGGCGCGGGTGCCGATCTCGGCGGCGGAGGCCTGTTCCACGCCGGGGCGCGGGGCGGAATCGGTGAGGATGAGCACCGCCTGACGAATGCCGGTGGTGCCATCCAGCGCATTGATGGCCGCCAGGATGCCGTCGTAAATGCGGTTATCGCCCACGCCGGGCGTAAGATCGAGCATGTTTTCGTTGATGAGGCGATTTTTATCAATGTAAAAGGTGGTGATGGGCGCGACCTGGCTGTCCACCCGGATGAAAGCCACCTGATCGCTGACATCCATCTGCGGCACAAGCTGCGTGCTGATGGCCCGCACCAGTTCTTCCAGGGGCATGGTATCGGTGGTATCCATGACGATGACCAGGCGCAGCGGGGCGCGGCGTGGCAGCATGGTCACGCTCAGGCGCTGCGCGGGCACCACGCTCACCGTGGCCGCGGTGGTCACGGTCAGGGTGTAGCGCTCGCGGGGCAGCGGCAGCCCGTTCACATCGGTCAGCGCAGCGGTGATCTTCGCCGTGTTGGTGGCGGCTTCGTAGTCGCATTTGTAAATGCTAAAAGCCTCCTGCGCGGACGTGCGCGATTCGGCGCGGGCGGCCGGGATGAACAGCCCTGCCAGCAGCAGCAGACCGGTGAGCAGGAAAAAGCGGGTGGCAGCAGTCATCGGGTTTATCCGTTAAACGACAGGTCAAATACAACAACGGGCGGCGGCAGGGCGGCCGTATCCGCTGCCAGGGTGCTGGTGGGCCCGGGGTCAAAGGTGCTGGTGGGGGCGGTGGTGGGCGGCGGCGTGCGCGTGGGCGGCGGCGTGGTGGTGGGCGTGGCCGTGGGCGGCGGCAGCGTGGGCCGGGCCGTCAGCGTGGCGGGCACGGCCGTCTGGAAGGCGAGGGCCGTCTGGGCGGCGGCGGCCGTGCCGGTGCTGGCGGCGGTAAAATCGGTCACGTTGCGGTTGATGGCCAGCCCGGCCGCGGCCGACAGGGCGATCACCAGCAGCAGCAGCGCCAGCCGCACCGCCCAGGACAGGCGCGTGCCCACGCCATAATCGGTGGTGGGTTTTTGCTGCGCGTTCAGCTTCAGCGACCAGCCCGGATCAAAATTGGCGAAGACGCGCGGCGAGCCGGTCGCCTGCCAGCTATCACGCGGGGCCGGTTTGCCGGTCACTTCCACCGCAATCACGCTCACATTATCGCTGTTAAAGCGCTCGTTGGCCAGGGTGATTAGCTGCTCCGGCACGCGGTGCACCGGCAGCTCGTCCAGGCACTGCTGCAACTCGGCCAGCCGCAGGTTATTCAGCCCGTCGGAACACAGCAGCAGTTTATCGCCGGGTTGCAGCCGCAGGCTCAGCGTATCCGGGGTGATGTCGTCGCGCTTGCCGATGGCTTTGTCCAGGATGGTGCGCTGCACCGGGCGGCGCGGGCTGCCGTCCGGCGTGGGGCGCTCATCGGCCACCATCTGGCTGGTGGAATGATCGGTGGTGAGCTGGCGCAGTTCGCCGCCGTTGTAGTGGTACAGCCGCGAATCGCCGATGTGGCAGATGGTGGCGTTCCAGCCTTTGACCACGATGGCGGTGAGCGTGGTGCCGGCGGTGGCAAATTCGGACTGGCGGGCATAACGGCGCACGGCCCGGTTGATGTGCGTCAGCGCTTCCTGAAAAATCGTCGCCCAGTCCAGATCATAGCGGATGTTGGCGCGGAAGGTGGCCTGAAGGTATTTGATGGCAAATTCGCTGATGGTTTCGCCGGCTTCGCCGCCGCCCACGCCATCGGCAATGCTGAACAGATAGCCATAGCGGTGCTGGTAAATGCCCACCGCATCTTCGTTGTAGGGGCGCACCGGGCCCGCGGCCGTCATCCAGCCGGCATTCAGCCGGGCGATGGGCGGCAGTTTGTCCCAGGCGAACAGTTCAATTTTGTATTCGTCATCATCCACCTGCAACAGCGAGCCGTTGGCCACCGGCGCGAACTGGCGCACTTCATCGGCATCCAGGCGCAGGCGGCTGCGGCCGTCCACATATTCCAGCAGCAGCGGCGATTGATACTGGGCCGGGTTCACCTGGGTAAATTGCAGCCGTACCGGGGGGTGGGTGGCGCGTTCCAGCACCATCTGGTTCTCGCTGCGGCCGATGCTGGTGCCAATGTGGCAGATGGTGCGCTGGTGCGTGCCGGTATGAATGAGGTGGATTTGCGAATAATCGCCCTTCTCCAGGCTGTAGGCGTATTCGCGCTCCATTTCGGCATAGGCCCGCGCTTCGCGCCATTCCGCCACCGAGTCGGTGAAGCTGGCGATAAAATCAATCCGCTGCCCCTGGCTGCCCACCTTCAGGCCCAGCGATTGCAGCGAGCGCAGCAGCCCTTCGATCTGCGGGCGGATGTTGAACGAGCGCGTGAGAGTGACCCACAGATAGCGCACATAGCGGAACGGGGCCAGCAGGGCCGTGCCGCCCAGATAGCGAAACGGGCTGGCGAGAAAATTCGCCAGTTGTGTGATGATCGTTGAGAAAAATCTCAAAATGTCCATCGGGTGCCCGGCCGGTATCTGGCAACAGGTCAATCTATTGAAAAAGCTGCCTGCATCGAGAATGTCATGTGACCTGCTTAATTTTGTCTTTTTTTATGGGCGTTTGCAAGCGATGTCAATCGCGGGTATGATGACAGCAGTCATGCGCCGGCCGGCGGCCGGTGTGGAGGCCCAATTATTATGATTGCGATTCAACTTCCCAATGGTGCGGTGGTGGATGCGTGGACGCTGTTATGGCTGCTGCCGCTGACGCTGGCCGTGCTGGCGCTCATCCAGCTTGCTTATGTCACCTGGCTGCGCTATGCGCCGGTGAAGGGCGAAACCCCGCCGCCGTCGCAGCCCATCCTGCCGGCGACGTACCCGCCCTATACCCCGGGCGCGGCGGGCAGCGGGGCCGCTGCGCCGGGTTATGCGCCGCCCCCGGCTGCCTATGCGCCCGCCCCGGCCGCAGGCTACGCCCCGCCCCCGGCTGCCTATGCGCCACCGCCCGCACCGGGTTATGCGCCGCCCCCGGCCGCGGGTTATGCCCCGCCGGCTGCCCGCCCGGCCGGCATGGTGACGATGGGCAAATTCATCGTCCTCAGCGGGCTGGAAAGCCCGAAAGAGATCGCCCTGCCCGGCAGCGACTTTTTCATCGGCCGCTTTTACAGCCCGGAAAGCAGCGTGCTGGTGGGGCTGGATGAAAAGAGCATCTCGCGCAAGCACGCCCGCTTCACCGGCGAAGACACCCTGCGCGAATATTACCTGCGCGATATGAACAGTTCTTTTGGCACCTTCCTGCTGCTGAATGGCAATTTTGAACAATTAAGCCCGGAACGCCAGGAACGGGTGTATAACGAAGATGTCGTCCAGTTCGGTAATTCAGTGACGATCCGGCTCATTTTGCCCTGCGAAACGCGCATGGCCATGACCGCCCTGTGATCGTCCCCAGGGAGATACCTCACTTTGTCCATGCAGGCCTTACAACCCGGTACCCGAATTAAGAGTTACACCCTGGAGGCGCTGCTTGGGCGCGGGGCCTCCGGCGAGGTGTGGCGTGCCACCGATGGCAAAAAGACGGTGGCCATCAAATTTATGAATGAGGCGCTGCTGACGGGCGCATCGGCCGCCAAACATCGCCAGCGGCTGGAACGCGAAGTGAAAGCGCTGACGACGCTGCAACACCCCAATATCCCGGCGCTGTATGAGTATGACCTCAGCGTGGAGCGCCCGTACCTGGTGATGCAGTTCATCGCGGAGCCGTCCTATGACCTGCTCATTTCCTCCGGCGACATGCTGCGCGTGCCGGTGGCCCGGCGGCTGCAACTGCTGGAAGACCTGGCCCGGGCGCTGACGGCCGCCCACGCCGCCGGCATCTTCCATCGTGACCTGAAGCCCGGCAATATGAACGGCATCGAAACGCCCTACCTGCTGGATTTTAGCATCGCCCTGGAAGAAGAAGATATTGAGCATACCAGCTTCAACATCGGCACCACCATTTACATGACCCCCGATGAAGAACCCCCCGACCGGCTGAGCGACAATTACAGCTTCGCCATCGTGGCCTATGAAGTGCTGTTCGGGGTGCATCCCATCTTCCCGCCGGAAGACAAAATGCGGACGATGGGCGCGTTCACCCGGCTGCAAACGTTCCAGCGGCTTAAAAACCGCGACTGGCGTTTCCCCTCGCGCGTGCCGCGGGAAGAACTGCCGGTGGATTTGCGCGGGGCGGATTTAAAAACGCTGGACAGCCTCTTTGAACGGGCCATGGGGGCGCGGGAACAGCGCTACCAGCATCTGTCCCAGTTCATCGCGGAACTGCGGGCCGCCATCCTGGTGCCGGCCAATGTGCCTTTTATGCAGCAGGCGCACAAAGGCGCGGTGGAACTGCCGGCCGTGCCGGCCGCCGCGATCCCGAAGGAGGCCGGTTATACGCAGCTTGAAGCCGGCCGCGCAGAGGCAAAGCCCAAAACGCAGCCGCAGCGCCCGCCCGCCGACAGCAAATTTTTTACCCAGGAGCAAATGGGCGTGGTGCCAGAGGGGGAAAATTACACCCGCGAAATGGCCGCCCTGCCCGCCGAAACCCCAACCCCGCCGCCCAATCTCATTCAACGTTTGTTCGGGCGGCTGCGCGGCAAAAAAGACCGTTGAGCCAGGGAGTCAACCCGTATGAGTGGAGAACTGCTGGCCCGCATCCAGCAAATGCGCGAAGCCGCCGCCACCCTGCGCGGCAGCGCCGCCCGCATGGGCGATTGTATCGACGGGGTGGAGGCGGAAATCCGCGCGCTGGGCGTGGAACGCTTCACCAGCCTGGCCGCGGAGAGCTTCCGCAGCGATTATCAGCGGCTGACCCCCATCCTGCGCGAAGCCGCCCATAAACTGGAACGCTTTCACGAAAAGCTGATCGCCGCCGCCGATGAAATTGAAGTCGCTTCCCGGCCGACGACATAAGCCAGGGCGCAGCCCGGAGAAACTGCCATGACCGATCTCATCAAAGTGCCCTATACCGAACTGCTCCAGCGGGCCAGCCGCATTCGCCAGGAGGCGGATGCCGTGCGGGCGGAAATTCAACTGCTGTCCGAAACGGTGGAGAGCATTCAGTGGATGGGCAAACGGGCGGATAAATTTTTCGCCATGTGGCACGAAACCCGGCCCGAAATGGAAATGTGGGTGCAAACGCTGGAGAACTTCGCCACCAGCCTGGAGACGCAGGCCCGAAGTATGCAGGCGGCGGACGAGGGCTTTTAGGCCGGGGCCGCGCCGCGCGCCAGGATGCGCCGCAGCCGCCCTGGCAGCATCCGGCTGAGGCGGGCCGTTTCGTCGGCATCCAGCGGGCGCAGCAGCGCCAGCACCAGCCCGTAAACCACCCCCCCGGCCAGCAGCGGCAGCAGCGGCACCACCTGCCAGCCCGCCCAGGTGACGAGCGCCATGGCCAGCCCGGCCGCCAGCGGCCGCCACAGCCAGTCCCACCAGGGCAGGCGCTGCTGTAAGCCCTGCTCCATCAGCCGCGCAAACGCCAGGAACAGGATCAATTCTGAGGCGATGGTGGTCAGCGCGGCGGCCGGGTAGCTGAACGCCGGAATCAGCAGCAGGTTGCTGATAATGTTGAAGCTGACGGCCAGGACAAACGCCCGTGTGATGCTGCGCTGCAAATCCAGCGCCACCAGCGCGTACTGCGTCAGGCTGTTCAGCCAGCCGATGGGGATGCTCCAGATCATCAATTGAATGGCGATTGCGCCATCCGGCAGGTACTGCGCCCCGCCCATGAGGTACGTCAGCGGCTCCGCCAGCACGGTAAAGGCGATGGCCGTGGGCACCGCCAGCGCGAACAGCAGTTTGCTGCCAAAGGCATACGTCCGGCGCAGCGCCGGCAAATCCTCCTGCGCCTGCCGCGACATCACCGGCAGCAGCGCCTGGGTGAAAAAGGACGGCACAATGTTGATGGCCAGCAGCCAGCGGTAAGCCACGCTGTAGCGGGCGACCACCTGCGCCCCTTTAAACGCCTCCAGAATGATGACATCAATCTGAAAGAAAATGGTCGCCAGGAAGTGATTCAGCAGCAGCGGCAGGCTTTCCCCGGTCAGCCGGCGCAGCAGCGGCACATCCGGGCGCAGCCGTTCCACCCGCCCGATGAGCGAGCGGCCGGCCACCAGCAGCACCAGCAGCGTCAGCACATTGTTGGCGATGCTCACCGCCGCCAGCCCCACGATGCCATACCCCAGCAGCAGCGCCATGGCCCCGAAGATGACTTTGTTGATGGTGGTGATGGTGGCGATGGCGGCCGGTTTTTCGGCCTGTTCGTGGGCATAAAACAGCGACGACAGCCCCTTGCTGAGGCTGGCCGGGAACAGCCCGGCGTACAGCAGCAGCATGGTGACGATGGCCGTTTCGGCCAGCGGCGGGGTGACGGTGGCCTGGCGCAGCAGCAAAAAGCCGGCCAGCAGCGCCACGCCGGCCACGCACAGCAGCAGCCGCAGCAGCGTAATATTGTAAAAGTAGTGGCCGGCGCGGCTTTTGTCGCGGGCGATGGTGCGAATGAGGAACAAATCCAGCCCGAAATTGGTAAAAATATCGAACCAGACGAAGATCACCACCAGGTAATAATAAGTGCCCACGTCCTCCGGCGATAGCAGCCGCAGCATCACCAGCAGGAAGGCAAAATCAATCCCGCGGTTGAACAGATTGAGCAGGATGGGGGCGATGCTGTTGCGGGCCACCCGCGCCGTCGTGGAAGCGTCCGCGGCGCTGCCGCCCACCAGCCGCCCCCACAGCCACAGGCTCACCAGCAGCGTGGCCAGCGCCCCGCTGATGAGGCTGCCGAACAGCCCCACCTGGAAGCTGGCCGGGCTGTACACCAGGCGCACCGTCCAGTCACCGGGGGGCAGCGCCACGCCCTGAAAAAGGCCCAGGACGCGCACCACCGGGTACACCTGTTCGGCCGCGTCTGCCGCGCCGGCCGGCCGCACAAAGGCCCGCCAGCCCTCGGCCCAGTTTTCGCTGATGATGAGCCAGCCATCCTCTGCCTGGCGCACGTCGATGAATTTTTCGCGGCCGCTGTCGCGCTGGATGGCCATTTCGGTCAGCGCCGGCGGCACGGCCAGCGCCGCATAATCCACCGGCTGGCCGGGCGGGGTGTGCCAGACGGCGGGCAGCGCCGCCGCGGCCACCCGGTACGCCCTGGGCACGGCCGCCGGGTTGCGCCAGATGCGGACGGCGGCATCTTCGTAGACCGGCTCCCAGGCGGGGTCAGCGGCCGTCAGCGGGTACAGGTTGGTGGAGCGATGCGTGAGGATGTAGCGCACATTCAGCAGGTGCAGCAGCGGCGAAGCTGGCTGGGCCACGCCGGGTAAATCGCGGCTGAGGGGGGTGAGATCGGTGGTGAAGAAAGGCGCGATACGGTTAAAATCAAGCTGCGTATCCAGCGTCAGCGCCCGCATATAATCCACGTACTGGCGCGGGATAATGCTGTCGTAACCGCGAATATCATCCAGCCCGTACCGCCAGCCGGCATTGGCGTTCAGGATAGGCGGCTGAGACGGGTCTTCCAGGGTGGTATAACGGAAGACTTCGCCCTCCGCCTGGCGGGCCAGCAGCCACTGCACCGCCGGGGGCGTAAAAGCCAGCAGGCGCGGGTCGCCGGCCGGGTTAAAGCCCCAGGTGGCCGCCCACAGATCGACCACCACCACGGCCACGAGGGCCAGTTGCCAGCGGGGGCCGCGGCTGCGCCACCACAGCAGCCCGCCGGCCGCCAGCAGCAGCAGGGCCAGCAGCGCCACCTGCGGAAACAGGAAGCTGTAGAAGGCCCGCGCATCCGCGAAGGTGGCCGGGGCGCGGGCCAGGCCGCGCAGCGCCTGCGCCAGCAGCGGCTCCAGCGACGAGAAGAAGACCCGGCTGAGCAGCAGCCCGGCCAGCAGCAGCCCGCCGGCCGCCAGCACGGCCGCACCGCCGCGGGTACGGCCGCGCTGTTGCAGCGCCGCCAGCCCGTGCGCCGCCAGCACCGCCACGCACAGCGTCAGCGCGAAAATCCAGCGGAAGGGAGAATTAAGCTGGTTGAAGCCGGGCAGGGCATACACCACGGCATAGGTGGGCAGGCCAAACATGAAGCTGAGGCTGATGAGCGCCAGGCTGGCGAAGATCAGCCGGTGGCCGCCGGGCCCGGACTCGTCAGCGGGGAGGGCCGGCCGGGGCGCATGGCGCAGCCCGTACAGCACCAGCAGCAGCGGCAAAATCCCCAGGTACAGCGCCGCTTCCACATAATTTTTGATGCCCCATTCGGTATGCGGCACCGGCTCCCCGGCGGCATTGCGTAACGCGCTCAGCCATTCCCCGCTAAAAACATCGCGGTAGCCGTGCTGCGCCGGGCTGCCATACAGGTTCGGCAGCAGGAATTGCAGCGCATCCCGCGCCGGGTGGGCATAGCTCAGCACAGTGGCCAGGTCAGACCGTTCCGAGCGCCAGTTGCTCTGCACAAAGTCGTACAGGGGGATAAATTGCAGCGAGCCGATGCCGAAGCCCAGGGCCACCATGAACAGCAGCCGCCCGCCGCGCCACAGCACCGGCCGCCACTGGCGCGTGTGCCAGGCCAGCGCCAGCAGCCGCAGGGCGGCATAATAGGCGGTGATGAGCAGGGTATACAGCGTTAGCTCCACGTGCCCGGCCAGAATATTGAGGCCCACCGCGCCCGCGCCCACCACCAGCGCCAGGGTGGGGCCGGTGCCCGTGCCGACCAGCGCCCGGCCGCGCACCAGTTTTTCCGTCACCAGCAGCAGCAGCGGCAGCCAGGGCAGCCCGCCGATCATCATGGGGAAGACGACGCTGGCCAGCACAAAACCATTAAACTGGTAGATGACGGCCGCCAGCAGCCCGGCCGCCCGCCCCAGGCCCAGCCCGCGCACGAAGGCCAGCATCAGGCTGCCGGCCAGCCACAGGTTCACCACCGTATACCAGCCGTAGGCCGCCGGCACCTCCAGCACCAGGTACAGCAGCGACACCGGGTACAGCAGCGAATGCTGCCCGGCCGCCAGAAACGGAATGCCGGCGAACTGATGCGGGTTCCACAGCGGCACCTCGCCCTGCTGCAACTGCTCGCGGGCGAACAGTTTCCAGGGGTAATTTTGCAGCACCAGGTCCGAAAGCAGATGATTGTAGGGCCGGGCGGGGGCCTGCACGTCAGCGCGGTAGGCGCTGTAGGGCAAATACTGGTACAGGTTTTCGCCGGGCAGCAGCGTGCGCCCGCCCAGGGTGTGCGGGGCGAAAAACAGCAGCGGCAGCAGGAACAGCAGCCCCACCAGGGCGGCATCGGGCAGGAAACGGCGCATCAGGGTTATCTTTCTGGCAAAGCCAGCGTCACCACCACCGGCCGATGATCCGACCCCAGGGCCGGGCCCCGGGTCGCCTGCACGGTCTGCACGGTGCGGCTGTGCCACACATAATCAATCCGCAGCAGCGGCGGCACCACCCCCGGCAGCCCGATCACCCGGCTCACCGGGTACGTGTGCCCGAAGCCCGCCCCGGCCGCCGTCCACGCATCCACCAGCACGGCACTTAACCGATCATGGGCGATGGAGGTGGCGCTGAGGTTAAAATCGCCGGCGACAATCACGGGGGCCGTTTCGCGCTGAATGAGCATGAGCAGGCGCTGAATCTGGGCGTTGCGGCGGCTTTCGTCGTAGCGCACCAGGTAACTGAGGGGGAAGCGATCCACCGGCAGGCGCACGCGCGGCTGCTGGCGGCGGGGCAGCGAGAGATGCACACCGTACAGCACCACCGGCTGCCCGGCCACGTCCAGCACGGCCCGCAGGCCGATGCGGCCGGGGTGGTCTTCCAGCACCGGGTAGGATACCTCGCGCAGGGGATAGCGCGAAAAGAGGCGCAAACTGCCGCGCACGCGGGCCGTGAACGGGTAAGCCGCGGCCAGCGGGGCCAGGCGCGGATCATCGCCCTCGGCCACCGCTTCCTGAAGCAGGATGACATCCGGCGCAGCGGCCAGCAGCCAGGCCATTTCGGGCTGTAAGCTGCGCGGCGTGCCCAGCAGGTTGAAGGTGATGATGTCCAGGCGCGGGCCCGTGGCCGTCACCGGCGGCGCGGGGCGCAGCAGCGGCACCAGGAACCAGCCGGCCCCCGTCAGCAGCAGCAGGGCCGCCAGCAGCGCCGTCCGCCACCCGCGCAGCAGCAGCGCCAGCGGCAGGCTGAGCAGCAGCGGGGCAAATAAATACAGCGCGAAGGTATGCAGCAGGGCCAGCCACCACCAGGCATCGCCGCGCAGCAGGCGCAGCGCCAGGTACGCCAGCAGCAGCAGGCTGTAGCTGTTCACCAGGGCCAGCAGCAGGTTCACCGGCGGGAAAACGGGCCGCGCCGGCGCAGGGCCGGGCCCCCGGGTTTCATCGGACGTGTGGACACACTCACCCCTCTGCTAATCCCCGGTGGTGAAGCCTTCCTGATAGCGCCGGCGCAGGGCATTATGCACGCGGTTCACCACCCGCAGCACGGCATCCGGGTTGTGGTCGCCGGGGGTGCCGCCTTCTTCGATGAAAGCATTGCGTAAAATGCGCCCCCAGTTGCCGGTGCTGCGCGTCGTCGCGTCAATGATGTACTGCTCCGGCGTTTCCGCCACGCGCCCGCTGGGCGGTTCCAGCATTCGGCTCAGGCTGGCGTACACATCATCAATATCGCGCGGCGTGACCGTGGCCATGTCGATGAGGTGGCGATGCATGTAGCGGCGCTTCATCTCGTAAAAATCCACCAGCGACAGGCTGCGCCCGCCGGCCGTCTCCAGCACCATATCCGTCCCGGCGCGGTCGGAATGTTCCTGGAGGGCGATGAATTTTTCGGTGCTCAGCGGCCCGGCGATCTCCCACAGCGTCTTATCGGCGTACATCGGCTCCAGGTTGGTGCCATATTTGCGATAATAATTTTCCAGCAGCACATGGGTAAATTCAAAGTCCGTCAGCACGGCGGCCTGGCGCGAGGCGCTGATGTTCACCGGCATCCCGGTACTTTCCATGGTGCAAATGCGCTTGCTCATGCCCAGGTCGGGGCGAATGCGCCCGATGGGGTTGTGCATGGCGGAAATATCCTCGCCCAGGCTGCCATCGCACAGCATGGCGCGGGCGGCGGCGTTGGCCCGTTCGGAATAGAGCAGGTGGCCATAGCGGGCCAGGCCCTCCGGCAGCAGGTGCGGGCTGAGGGGCATCTCAATATAGCGGGCGGTGACGGTCACACCGCGCAAAAATTCACGGGTGCACAGCAGTTCCGCATCGCAGGTGCCATTGACGAAGGGGCTGCCCTTCAGCACGGTGGCATTGGCGATGGCCGTGGCGCTGCGGAGCATGGTGTAAAAGGTGAACAGCCCCAGGGCTTCGCTGCGCCCGGCAATATCCAGGTGAATATGGCAGCCCTGATTGCGAAAAATTTCCACCACATTGGCTTCGGGCTTAATGTGGTAGCGGGCCCGCGTTTGTGCCTGGCGCTCCAGGTATTCCGGGAAGCGGTTGTTAATCTCCACCATCACATCGACCGCGGTATGCACTTTGGGGTCATCCGTCAGGTGAAAATCGCTGAGGATGGGGTAGGCGGCCATGACGGCCGTATTCAGCCCGGTGGCATCGCCCGCCAGCACCAGCGATTGCAAAATGCCATCCAGCGACTGCCGCGTGCGATGGTAGCCCACCCCCGGCGCGACATGCACTTCCACCTGATACTGGCAGGCTTCGCGGTCTACCTGGGGGGTGATGCCCAGTTTGCGGGCGTTGTTGCGGTAAATTTCGCTAAAACGCTGAATTTCATCTTCAGTGGGGGCGCTGCCATCCGGCCGATACAACCCCAGTTCCAGTTCCGCCCCCAGGGCGCGTAGATCGGTGGTGGGGTTTTCGGTTTCGTGCAAATTGTGATGATTGACCGCCGGATTGAAGTTGTAGGGGATGATGGCCTTCAGCAGGGGTTTGCCGAAGCGGTAGCGCTGGCTGACGAAACTGCCCAGGACAAAGGGCCGGTCGCCCAGGTGGCCCAGCAGCACGTTGCCCTTGCTGGCATCCTCATACAGCAGCGTCACCGGGATGCCGGCCGCCTGGGACAGGTCATCCAGCGGCAGGCTGTCATCCTGGGCGGTTTTCAGCAATTCTTTCAGGCGTTCATTAAACCGGCGCTTGGCCTGTTCAATGCCTTTCCAGGGCACGCTGTCGCTGTAGGCGATGATCTCATCGTTGGTGGGCAGGGGTGTCTGCATAGACTAAAATTCCTGGAGCAGGTGTGGCATAAACACTATTCTGGTGTCTAATTGTCCCCTGTGCCGCGCAAAGTCGCAAGTGGAAAACTGATGAGAGGAGCCGTTGTCGCCCGATGATTCATCCGTGGGAAATCCTCAGTTCGCGTTATTTGCTGGAAGCGCCGCCATTTTTGCGTGTGCGGCAGGATGCCTGCCGCCTGCCGGATGGCCGCATCCTGCCCGATTATCATGTGGTGGAAGAACCGGACGTGGTGATGGTCTTTGGCATCACCCCGGCGCAGGAGGTGCTGCTGGTGGAGCAGTACAAGCACGCCATTGGCACGGTGTGCCTGGAACTGCCGGCGGGCATGAGCGAAAGTGACGATCATGCTGCCGAAGCGCAGCGCGAATTTCGGGAGGAAACCGGCTGCACGGCCGCGCACTGGCAGCATCTGGCCACCTTCATCAACAACCCCACCCGCCTGAACAGCCGCCTGTTTGTGTACCTGGCGCAGGGGGCCACGCCGGCCGGGGCGCAGCAGTTCGATGCGTATGAAGCGATTCAGGTGCAGCGGGTGCCGCTGGCGGCGCTGCCGGCGCTCATCCACAGCGGGCGTATCAGCGTGGCGGGGTCGGTGGCGGCCATCTGGTGCGCTCTGGAGCATCTGCGCCAGCCCGGCCCTGGCTGACACAGGCCGCAAAACACGGTACAATCCTGGCA
The DNA here is from genome assembly GCA_025454495.1 of Anaerolineae bacterium. Classification (GTDB taxonomy): domain Bacteria; phylum Chloroflexota; class Anaerolineae; order Aggregatilineales; family Phototrophicaceae; genus JALHOR01. The sequence continues at coordinate 3,658 of JALOOI010000021.1, read as the reverse complement.
AATACTGACCTGAAGGGGGAACGGCGTGATGCGAATGCGATGGCTGCATACGGGATGGATGATGGCGGGGCTGGCGCTGCTGGCCATGGGCTGGTCGCTGACGCTGCCCCGGCTGGACGCGCAGGGCTTTGCAACCAATACGCCCCTGCCAGGGCAGGTGCCCCTCACCGCGGCCCCGGCACAGCCCACGGTGACGCTGGCGCTGAATACGCCCGCCCCGGCCGAGCTGCCGGTCATGGTCAGCACGCCCGATGCCCCGATTGAGAATTATCCGCTGCGGCTGTGGCTGGAACAGGACCTGATCGCGCTGCTGTTTCAGCAGATCGCCGCGCTGGACGAGGGCGGGGCCGATGCCCGCCGCGCCCTGCAACTGACGGCCTATGAACTGACGGCCCGCTTCCCCGGTGCGCCCACGCGCCCGGAACAGCGCGAAGACCTCATCCGGGCGGCGCTGCGGGCCCCGCGCGGCGCGGCGGATGTGCGCTGGCTGGTGCAGCCTTACATCCTGGACGCGCTCAACCGCCAGCCCGGCCAGCCCTCGCTGGAGGTGGGCGGCTTCCGCGTGGATGTGACCGCGGCCCGCTTCAACCCGGATGCTGTGCCGGATGCGCTGCTGCACATCCTGTACCCGGCCACCGCCGCCGAAGCCGAAGACGTGCTGTACGAGGAATATCTGCTGGCCGAGGGCCGCCCGGATGGCACGCTGGCGCTGCTGCCGGCCGCCTACGATTCGCCGGTGGCTCCTTTCGGCACCATTCGCAGCGTCAGCCTGCAACGGCTGGAAGACATGAACCGCGATACGCTGGATGAGGTGGTGCTGGTGGTGGACGACGGCCAGGCTAATGAGCGCTGGTGGCTGCTGGGGGCCCGCGGCGGGGCCGCCATTGACCTGGTGCTGCCGGGCGAAGAAATCCGCGTGGGCAGCCTGGTCGCCTGGGCCCCGCCGGCCACAGCGGATATCCCCGTGCTGCAAACCTTCCGCTTCCGGGTGGAATCGGCTGCGCCGGGCTGGCCCTGCATCAGCCAGCTTCCGGTGGACTGGGCCTACCAGGCGAATTTTTATCGCCCGGTGATCGACCCCGCAGCGCAGTACACGTTTCAGGAGACGCTCGGCTGCCGCCTGCTGGCCGCCGAACCGCTGTTCGCCCGCTCGCCGGAGGCGGCCGTCACCGCGCTGGAAGCGGCCATTGTGGATTTTACCGTGGATGCGCCGGGCGGCGACCGGGCGCTGCTGACGCTGGCCATGTTCTATGTGTTGCAGGGCCGGCTGGATGAAGCCCGCGCCATCGCCGCGGCCGTGGCCCCGGCCGGCGAAACGGACTCGTGGACGGCCCGCCAGAGCGCGGCCCTCACCGAAGCCCTGGGCATCGCCAGCAATACCGCGCTGGACGTGTGCGAAGCGCTGGCGCTGGCCAGCGTGGCCCCCGTGTGCGATGTCGATGCGGTGCTGGGGCGCTTCCTGGGGCTGGCCACGCTCAGCACCAGCGATGACCTGGTGCCGCAACTGGAGGCCCTGGGGCTGCCGGTGGTGGAGGCCGTCACCGTGACCGAAATCGGCCGCGCCACCCGCACCGTCATCAGCTTTAACCTGGAAAATACCGGCTGGTGGGGCTTTGCCGCGCAGCGCGACGGCACCTATCTGGTGGAAAAGGCCGACCCCCCCACCGGCTTCGCGGCGGCAGTGCTGCCGGCCGGACTGCTGGAAGTGCCCGCCACCGCCTATGACGCGCTGCTGGTGAATGATGACCCGGAAGCCGCGCTCACCATCCTGGAGACGCTGGCGCAAAATAACCCGGACGTGCCGCTGTCGCCGGCGGCCCGCTTTTTGCAGGCGCTCAGTTATGATCTGGCCGCCAGCCGCGACCGGGCCCGCCAGGCGTATTATGCGCTGTGGACGGACTTCCCGCGCAGCCTGTGGGGCCAACTGGCCGCCCGCCACCTGGAGCGCCGCTGAGCGCCCCGCTGTGATCGCCGATGTTGAGGAGCCAAAACGTATGACGTTTGATCTGGTGGTGGTGGGCGGCGGGCCCGCCGGGGTGACGGCCGCGCTGCGCGGCCGCGAACTGGGCGCAGAAGTGGCCCTGGTGGAAAAACAGCGCCTGGGCGGCACCGCCACCAACGATGGCGTGGTGCCCACCCGCGTCCTGGCCAAAGCGGCCCGGCTGATGCGCGAAAGTGAGCAGTTCCAGCGTTACGGGCTGCGCCTGCCGCACCGGCCAACGGTCGATTTTGCCGCTGTGATGCAGCGCACGCAGGATGTGGTGCAGGAAATGCACGACAAAAAACAGCTTTTGCAGCATTTGCGCCGCGTGGGCATCACCGTTTATGACCAGGCCGGCGAGACGCACTTTGTGGATGCCGCCACGCTGCACAGCGCCGCCCACGGCGACATCCGCGGCGGGCGTTTTGTGCTGTGTGCCGGCGGCCATCCGCGCCGCCTCAGCATTCCCGGCGGGGAGTATGCCCTCACCACCGCCGACATCTGGCAGCTTAAGCAACTGCCGGCCGCGGTGGCCATCATCGGCGGCGGGGCCAGCGGCTGCCAGTTCGCTTCCGTGTTTGAGGATTTCGGGGCGCGGGTGGCGCTGCTGGACATCGCCCCCGGCCTGCTGATGATGGAAGATGTGGCCATCGGCGCGGAAATTGAACGGCAGTTCCAGCGCCGCGGCATCAGCATTCATACCCGCATCCACAGCATTGAACGGATTGAGCGCGACGGCGAGCAGTATCACCTGCATTTTGTGGCCGCCGACGGCCAACACCATACCCTGACGGTGAACCTGGTGCTGGCTTCGGTGGGGTGGCCCGCCAACAGCGATGCCTTACACGTCACGGCCGCCGGCGTGGAAATTCAGCGTGGCTTTGTGCAGGTGAATGATTATCTCCAGACCACCTGCCCGCACATTTACGCCGCCGGCGACATCACCGGGCGCAGTATGCTGGTGCAATCGGCCGGGCACCAGGCGCGAATTGCAGTGGAGAATGCGCTGCTGTCTTACGCGCAGCCGCAGCGGGAGCAGCTTGTGCCCCACGGCGGCTTTACCGACCCCGAATATGGCGGCGTGGGCCTCACCGAAGCCCAGGCGCGGCAGCATTATGATGTGGTGACGGCCGTCGTCCCCTACAGCGATCTGGATCGCGCGGTGATTGATGATCGCCAGGTGGGGTTTTGCAAGCTGGTGGCCGACCGCCGCCGCAACCTGATTCTGGGGGCGCACGTCGTGGGTGAGGATGCGGTAGAAATTGTCTCCACCGTCTCGGCGGGCATCGCCGGGCGGCTGCCGGTGCAGCAGTTTGCCGATATGGAACTGGCGTACCCCACCTTCGTGGCCATCATCGGCCTGGCGGCCCGGCAGATCGCCCGTGAGACCGGCGCGGTGCCGGTGATGCCGGAATGGCGCGAATTGAAGGCCGTGCGCGGCCACGAATGGGAACGCACCAATCAACCGGGGGATTGAAGGCCGCCGCCCGCGGCCGACCCGACCCGACCGGGCCAGTGACAGCGGTCACTGGCTCGCCGGTATCACAGCTTACGAATCACCGACAGCACGCGCCCGCGAATCTGGCAGTTGCTGGCTTCCACCATGATGGGACTCATGGTGGGGTGGGCCGGTTGCAGGCGAATTTTTTCGCCTTCCGGGAAGTAATATTTCAGCGT
>JALOOI010000020.1 GCA_025454495.1 Anaerolineae bacterium | reverse complement strand
GCTGACTGGCGACATGCTGGTGTTGACGCTGCACCGCTTGCAATGCCCTGTACCGATTCTTGCTACCTTTGGCCTTGCGTTGCAATGCCCGTTGCAATACACGCAGCCTGGCTTGAGCCGCCCGATAAAAATCGGGGTTTTCCACTTTTTCGCCGTCGCTGGTGGTGATGAGCGCTGACACTCCTGCATCAATCCCGACCACGCGCCCCGTTCCGGGCAGGGGTGGCGATTGGCTCACTTCGACGGCAAACGCCACAAACCACTGCCCGGCTTTGTGAATCACACGCGCCGTCTTGATGATGCCATCCGCCGGGATGGGGCGATGCCAGCGTACCCGCAACCGCCCCACACCAAAAATCTTGAGTCGTCGCCCGTCCATTTTGATGCCTGAACGATACTGCTTGAACTCAAAGTTGTTGAATTGTGTGCGGGACTTGAAGCGCGGGTAGCCGGCTTTTTTGTCGCCGGCGCGGACACGCTCAAAGAACGCCTGGAAGGCGTTGTCCAGTTGTTTCGCCACCGATTGCGCCGTCTGGCTGAACATTTGCCGGGCATAAGGGAAGGTCTGGCGATAGTGCCTGACCGTTGTGCTTTCCTGTTGAGCCAGCGAGATGGGGCGCTGCTCATGCTCCCAGGCGAGTTTGCGTTCTTCCAGCAGCATGTTGTACAGGTGGCGGCACGCATTTAACACCCGCCAGAGGTTTTTCGTCTGGTTTGTGTTAGGATAAAGGCGATACCTGTACGTTTTTAGCGGCATGGCGACGGTTTTTCTGATTGACCGGTCATGGTTGTATTCTACAGCAAAAAGCGATGCCACTGCGCCTTATATCCCCATGCCTGAAGGCAGGGGCTTTACGGCGTTTTTCGGTAAGATACGCCCATTGTATAAGATTCTGGCACAGGTGGCGACCATGCGAATGCGGGCAATTTTCCTCACCGGGATCGGGATCGGGCTGGTGGCGCTGCTGCTGGCCGGGCTGCTGTGGGCGGCCGGGCAAACCGCCCCTGCGCCCGCCGCGGCCGTCACCGCCGACGATTGCGGGGTGCTGCGCCTGGAAGGCACGCCCATCACCGCGCAGCAGATGGCCCTGCAGGCCGCCGTCAGCGGGCAGTTATCGCAGTTGAACGCGCCCGCCCGGCTGCCCACCGCCACCAGTTCGCTCAACGTGACCCCCATCCCGGCTCACTGCCTGGAAGAGGCCGGAGGCGATTAACCGTAACCGTAACCATCATCGCAACGACTGCACCGATAGAAAGGCCGCCGGTGAGTGGAAAATACCTGATCGTGGGCCTGGGCAACCCGGGCCGCGAGTATGAAAAAACGCGCCATAACGTGGGCTTCATGGTCATCGACGCGCTCAGTGCCCGCGCCGGGGCCGGGGGCGAAAAGAAGGGCCGCAAAGCCAGCGTGCAGGATGCCACCCTGGCCGGTAAAAGCGTGCTGCTGGCCAAACCACTGACGTATATGAACCTCAGCGGCGAAGCCGTGCGGGCCCTGCTGGATTTTTACAAAATTCCGCTGGAACGCTTCATCGTGGTGCATGATGACCTGGATTTGCCGCCGGGGACGCTGCGCCTGCGCCGCGATGGCAGCGCCGGCGGGCAAAATGGCATTCGCAGCATTATTCAGCAGGTGGGCACGCAAAATTTTGCGCGGGTGCGCTTCGGCATTGGCCGGCCGCCGGGCCGCCAGCCGGCGCGGGATTATGTACTGCAACCTTTCAGCGGCGATGAAGCCATCCTGGCCCAGGAAGTGATCGCCACCGCCGCCGCCGCCCTGGAGACGTGGCTCACCGCCGGCATGGAAGCCGCCATGACGCGCTACAATGGCGATGCCACCGCCCGCGCCCCGGAACCCGACCCCGCCGCGGAACTGGCGGTGGCGCAGCGGGCCCACGAACTGGCCCCCAATGACCCCGCGCCGCTGGAACAGCTCATCCGGCTGCATAAAAAAGCCCGCCGCCTGGAGGAAGCCGCCGCCCTGCATCATAAGCTGGCGGCGCTGTATGAACGGCGCGGCGAGACGGCGCGGCTGCTGAAAGAACTGGAAAACCTGGCCGGGCTACAGCCGGACAATGCCCCGCTGCAAGAACGGCTGGCCCGCCTGCATGAGCAGCAGGGCAACCCGCGCGCGGCCATCAGCCGCTGGCTGAAGCTGGCCGACGTGCACCAGGCCGCCGGCAATCGCCCGGCCGCCCGCCGCGCCGTCGAAGAAGCCTGCCGCATCAACCCGCAGCACCCGACCGCCCTGGCCCGGCTGGCCACCCTGCACGACGAGCAGCCCTAATCCCCGCTGTCTTTGTCCGTCACGATCAGCAGTTCCTGCTTCACATACACGCGCACCCCGTCCTGAATATCTTTGTGGACGTGGGTGCCCGGCCCCACCTGGGCCCGCTCACCAATTTTGACCCCCGGCATGGTCATCACATCCACGCCCAGGAAAGCATCCTGCCCGATGATCGCGCCCAGTTTATCGCGCCCGGTGTTCAGGCGGCTGCCCTTCACGGTGCTGTTCACCGGCCCTTTGTCGATCCGCAGGTTGGCGGTGGTGCAGCCGGCGCTAAAATTGACGTTGGGCGCAAACACGCTGTCCAGCACGCGGCAGGCGTGCATCTGGCAGCCATCGGCGACGTAACTGCGGGCGATTTCGCTGGTGAAGCCCACATTGCACCTGTCCAGCACCATCGAATGGCGCACCAGCGCGTTATTGCCCACGATGGTATTTTTGCCGATGTACGCCGGGCCCACCACCGCCGCGCCGGGGAAAATTTTCGCCCCCTCGCTGATGAACACATCCCCCACCAGCGAAGCCGTGGGCGCAACATACGCCGACGGCGCAATGGTTTGCCCGGTGATGCGCCGTAAAAAGGCTTCCATAATGTCCAGCGTGTGCCAGGGGAATTTCAGCGCATCCCAGCGGCCGGCATAGGGCACCATGCGGTAGGGCCTTTGCTTCATCAGCACGTCCATGGCCCGCTCATAATGATCGTCCGAGGGCAAATTGCGCTCATACTCCGCGCGGATGGCCGCGAACAACTGGCCCGCGTCGGCGTGGATGTGGGCCACGATATTCACATAATTGGAGGGGCGCTTATCCGCGCCGGGCTTCTCCACAATGCCGCCGATCATGCCGGTATCATCAATGATGAGGTAGCCGCCGGGGAAATAGTCCTGCATTTCTACCCCGGCCAGGTAGGTGGTGTGCGGGTTGGAACGGTACATTTTCAGCATGTCGGCGTGCAGGCGCAGTTCCACCACATCATGCACCTGGGTAATGTAAATGGCCCCCGCGTCCGGGAGGACGGCCGCCGCCCGCAGCACCGCATCGCCCATCCCGGTCGGCTCTGGCTGGACCACCACCTGCACCTGAATCCGGTCATGCAGCCCGGCCACCAGCCCGCGAATATCGTCCACATTGTGCGGGTTGCCCACAATGACGGCCTGGTGAAAGCCCAGCGATTCGTAGGTGCGAAGCTGCGACAGCAGCAGCGGCTCATCACCAAAGCGCAGCAGCGATTTTTCCCGCAGGGGCCACATCCGGGAAGATGCGCCCCCGGCCAGGATGATTAATACCGGGGTTTGCGACATGCGATTGTCTCCCTGAAACAGTTTAAATTTTGAGCACAGTGCCAGGGATGAGTGTGGCTGAAGCGGGGCAAAGGCGCAAGGGGCGGAATGGCCGCCCCTGCACCCGTGCGGCTCAGCGCAGCACCTGCGCCAGCCAATCCAGCGTCAGCGCCAGGCTGCGCTGTGTTTCCGGGGCCTGCACGCGGCTGAAGAAACCATGCCCCGCGCCTGCCACCGGCACCAGTTCCACCGGCACGGCCAGCGCCGCCAGCCGTTCTACCAGCAGTTCGGCCTCGCTGATGGGGATGAGTTCATCGGCAGTGCCATGCACCAGCAGCACCGGCGGCTCGCTGCCATCCAGCCAGGCCAGCGGTGACGCGCTGGCCATCGCCTGGCGCACTGCCGCTTCCTGATCCAGCGCGTCAGGATCGACCCCCAGGTAGAGGGCGGCCATCTGTTTGGCGCGTTCACAGGCACAGGTGGACAAATCCAGCGGCGGGTAAAACAGCACCGCGCCGCGCACCCGCGCCGCCTCCGGCAGCGCCCACGGGCAGCCGGTCAGGTAACGGGCGGGGTCATCGACCATGGCCAGCAGCGCGGCGGCATTGGCCCCGGCGGATTCGCCCACCACGGCGATCCGTTGCTGATCCAGCCCGTACTCCGCGGCATGGGTGAACGTCCATGCCAGGGCGCAAAACACATCTTCGATCTGGGCCGGGTAGGTGTGGGCCGGGGCCAGCCGGTAGCCCGGCGCGACGACGGCATAGCCCGCGCTGGCAAAATACAGCGCATTCTGGCGCACCCACAGCTTATCCCCGAACAGGTAGCCGCCGCCATGAATGAGGATCAGCGTGGGGGCGGGGGCAGTCAGGTTGGGCGGCCGGTACACATCCAGCCGCTGGCGCAGCGTGCCGCCGGGCACATAGGCAATATTGAGCGTGACCGTGGGCTGTGGTGCGCCGGCCTGCGCCGGCAGGGAAGCCAGCAGCAGCGCCAGCAGCAGCAGCCAGCCCGGTTTTAGCAGTCGGGAAAACATGCGTATCACTCCGCAGCAGGTGCCTGTTGATTATGCTTCAGCATAGCGCCGCCGCCTTGAAAGCACGCCAGATGCAGATAAGGTATGGATGAGAAACCGCGGCCGGGCCGGGCAGCGGCGGCCGGTCGCGGTATGCTTAACAGAGGCGGCGGCCGCCGCCCACACCACACCGACGACAAAGGATACCCGCGATGGTGAATCTGGAAACTTTCATCGAAGTGCTGGATTTTGAGCGCCACGCCCGCGATGCGCTGACGCAAATGGCCTACGATTATTATGCCAGCGGGGCCAATGACCAGGTAACGCTGGCGGAAAACCGCGCGGCCTTCGAACGGCTGCGGCTGCTGCCGCGGATGCTGGTGGATGTTTCCCGGCTGGAGACCACCACCACCGTCCTGGGGCAGCCGCTGAGCGTGCCCTTCATGATCGCGCCCACGGCCTTCCAGCGCATGGCCCACCCGGACGGCGAAGTGGCGACTTCGCGGGCGGCGCGGGCACAAAATGTAGCCATGGTGGTCAGCACGATTGCGTCGGCCACGCTGGAGGAGGTGGCCGGGGGCGGGGCCACGCCGCGCTGGTTCCAGCTTTACGTGTATAAAGACCGCGGCATCACCCGCAGCCTGGTGGAACGCGCCGAAGCCGCCGGTTACAGCGCCCTGGTGCTGACGGTGGATACGCCCAAATTTGGCCGGCGCTATGCCGATGTGCGCAATCATTTTCATTTGCCGCCGGGCCTCACCGTGGCCAACCTCACCGGGGCGGGGATGGAGCGCCTGAGCGCCGTGAAGGGCGAAAGCGGGCTGGCGGCCTATTCCGCGTCCCTGTTCGACCCGTCGCTGACGTGGGATGATGTGGAATGGCTGCGCAGCAGCACCCGGCTGCCGGTGCTGGTGAAAGGCGTGCTGCGCCCGGATGACGCGCTGCGGGCGCTGGACAGGGGTGTTTCGGCGCTGGTGGTCTCCAACCACGGCGGCCGCCAGCTCGACGGCGTGCCGGCCAGCATCACCGCGCTGCCGGGCATTGTGGCGGCGGTGGAAGGCCGCTGCGACATTTTGCTGGATGGCGGCATTCGGCGCGGCACCGATATTTTAAAAGCGCTGGCCCTGGGGGCCCGGGCGGTGCTGGTGGGCCGGCCCATCCTGTGGGGACTGGCCGCCGGCGGCCAGGCGGGCGTGGAACGGGTGCTGCACATCCTGCGCGAAGAACTGGAACTGGCGATGATGCTGGCCGGCTGCCCCACCGTGCGCCACATCAAGCGCGACCTGGTGGACGATACCCCCGCCTGACCTGACCTGACCTGAGGCCGCCGGCGCTTAATCCGCGGCGCTGGTATCCGCCTGGTCAGCCTGGGCGCGGGCGGCGGCCAGCGTCAGCGTGATAAGCTGGCGCATTCCTTCGGCCACCGGCCGCGTTTCGATATATTCATCCAGCCGGTGGGCGTTGCCGCCCCGTGTAATGCCCACCGTAATGGCCGGGATGCCGGCGGAGAGCGGCACGTTGGCATCGGTGCTGCCGGTTTCCAGCGAGCCGCGCAGGCCTTCCTGCTCCAGCGCGGCCAGCGCCCCCTGCACCAGGCTGTGCCGCGCCGAAAGATAGCCCGCCGGGCGATCGCCCACCACTTCCACTTTAAAGCGCAGGTCGGTACTCTCCTGCTGTTTCACCAGCAGCAGCACGCGGTCGCGCAGTTTGAACAATTCCGGCTGCTGTTCGGAGCGTAAATCCAGCCACAGGCCGGCATCGGTGGCGATGGCGTTAATGCCGTGGCCGCCTTCCACCATGCCGATATTGTAGGTGGTGCGGGGGGACGCGGGCGGGGTGAGGCGGCAAATTTGCGCCGCCAGCGCCACGATGCCATGCACCGCGCTGGCCCGGCCGAAGTGCAGCCAGCTATGGCCGCCATCCGCCTGGGCGGTGATGTGCAGCCGGTGGACAGCGATGCCGGCATGGTAAATGTGCCCGTAGGCCAGCCCCTCCAGGTTGATGACCGCGCCGAAGCGCTTTTGCAGCGCGTCGCAGGCGGCCCGCATCCCTTTCAGGTCGCCCAGGCCTTCTTCGCAGGTGGTGGCCACAAACCAGATGTCGCAGGCGGGCTGAATGCTTTCTTCGCGTAAAAACGTCACCAGCCCGATCAACCCGGCCACGCCCATGCTGTTATCGCCCAGGCCGGGGCCGTAAATTTGCTCGCCCTCACGCCGGATCGTCAGCGGGGTATCGGCAGCGAAGACGGTATCGGTGTGGGCCGTCACCAGCAGGCCCGGCACGCTGCGCTGTGCGCCGGGCAGCAGCCCGTACACGTTGTGCTGCGCGTCAATGTGCACTTCCTGCAACTGCTGCTCGCGGAAACGGGCGGCCACATAGGCCGCGCGGGCCTGCTCCTGGAAGGTGGGGGCCGGGATTTGCTGGAGGCGAATGCCTTCTTCGATCACCCAGCCGGCGAAATTCTGAAAATTGGACCAGTCCAGCCGGCGGTAAAATGCCTGTACCAGTTGTTTCATCGTGCGCCCTGCCCCCGTCCCCGGTATGCTGTGTGCAGGCGATTATCCCGCATCTGCCCGGTTTGTACAGATGCGATTTGGGGCGGGCCGGGGCGGCGGGGCCACCACGCCAAAAACCGACGCAGTGGTCGGTTTTAAAGGCTGGCTGGTTGGCGGGGGCCGGTTATTTTTTCAGCGCGGCCAGTTGCTTCATCAGGCGGCTCTTGCGGCGGGCGGCGTTGCGCGGGTGCAGCGTGCCCCGGCTGGCGGCCGTATCCAGGTCGCGGATGGCGGCTTTCACCGTCTCTTCGGCGGTCTTCACGGCTTCGGCCTTTTTGGCTTCGGCGGTGCCCTTCACGGTATCGATGGCTTTCGTTTCTTCCACGCGCACCAGCGTTTCCAGCGCCGTCCGCGCCTTCTTCACCATGGTACGGGCGCGGTTGCGAAAGGTACGGTTATGAATGCGGCGTTTTTCGTTCTGACGATTGCGCTTTTCAGCAGATTTTGTATTGGCCATAGTCTCTGTCGCGGGCAGCCCGGCTGCGCCGCTGTAACTCCTGTGATTGGGTGATTTTTCTGACGGCAGCAATACACCATTGTACAAATGCCGGGGGCATCTGTCCAGCGTGGATCAAACAGGGGCCTTTGCGCTCTCCCTCACCCCCGCCCCGCTGCCGGCCGTTTGACATCTGTTCTCCGTGCCGCTGCGCCTCCGGGTTGATCCTGGCTGTTGCAGCACCGCAGCGGGATGGCGCAGGTTGCAGCGCGGGGCATTCTGGCGCAGAATAACCTTATGAGACCTGTGCGCCCGCCCCATCGCCATCCCTCACGCCTGTCCCGCCGCCAGGTGCTGACCGGCCTGTTTGCCGCCGGGGTGGGGGCCGGCGCGTGCAGCCTGCTGGGGGCCGGCGGCCTGCTGCTGGTGGGGCTGGATCGTTTGCGCCACCCGCCGGCGCAGCCCACCGCCACAATTACGCCCCTGCCGCCGCCCACGCTCACCCCCGCGCCGCCACCGCTCATCAGCCGCGAAGCCTGGGGGGGACTGCCGCCCGACCATAACGCCGCCAATGAGCCGGGTTTTTACGGGCCGGATAACCCGGAAGGCTGGCGCGAGTACGCAACACCCGTCACCGCCACCTACCAGACGATTGTGCTGCATCATTCGGTCATTTATCGCGGGAATGATTACGCCACCATGCAGGAAATTCAGCGGGCGCACCGGCAAACGCGCGGCTGGGCCGACGTGGGCTATCATTTTATGGTGGGCAAAAGTGGCGATCTGTTCGCCGGCCGGCCCATGACCGTGCGCGGTACGCACGTGGAAGGCTACAACACCGGCAGCCTGGGGGTGTGCCTGCTGGGCAACCTGAACCAGGAAACGGTGACGGACGCGCAGTGGAACGCGGTGCAGGTGCTGCTGAACTGGCTGGTGCCCTACCTGGGCGTAAGCTGCCTGGCCACCCACCGCGATTTTAACCCGCAGACCGAATGCCCCGGCGCGAATGCCATCGCGCTGGCGGCGGCCCTGGCGCGGGCCTTCGGGCTAACGCCGGGCACCGGCTGTTACCTCCCGCCGGCCACGGCCACCGCTGCGCCCGCCCTGTGTACCTGCGGCGGCCACCCGGTATAAGCCGGCCTCAGCCGCCAATGTGATACATCTGCACCCGGTTGGGCACGGGGCCGGTGAGCGAAGTACGAATTTCGGAATAGCGGTCGGCCCGCACGCGCCACACCCGCCGCACGATGTCTTCCAGGGCGGCATCATCCGCGCCATCCCGCAGCGCCGTGCGTAAATCCGTGCCCTGGCTGCCGAACAAACAGGTGAACAGCCGGCCCTCCGGCGACAGGCGCAGCCGGGTACAGGTGCCGCAGAACGGCTGCGTCACCGAAGCGATCACCCCGAATTCACCGCTGCCATCCACATAGCGCCAGCGCTCCGCCACTTCGCCATAATAATTCTGTTCCGCCGGCTCCACCGGCATGGCCGCGTGAATGCGGGCGATGATCTCTTTGGCCGGCACCACATCATCCATGCGCCAGCCGTTCAGCGTGCCCACGTCCATATATTCGATGAAGCGCATGATGTGGCCGGCAGCCTTCGCCCAGCGGGCCAGGTCTACCAGCGCGTCATCGTTCACGCCGCGCTGCACCACCGCATTAATCTTGATGCGCTCAAACCCGGCCCGCTGCGCCGCCTCGATGCCCGCCAGCACCCGCGCCACCGTGGAGCGCCGGCCGTTCATGCGCTGGAAAATGGCTTCATCCAGCGTGTCCAGGCTCACCGTCAGCCGGTGCAGGCCGGCATCTTTCAGCGCCTGCGCCTTCTGCGGCAAAAAGTAGGCATTGGTGGTGAGGGCAATATCTTCCACGCCCTCAATCTGCACCAGCAGGGCGATCAGGCGCTCCAGTTCCTGCCGCACCAGCGGCTCGCCCCCGGTCAGCCGCAGTTTGACCACCCCCAGGCGTACCATCAGCCGGGCGATGCGCGTAATCTCCTCAAACGTCAGCAGTTCTGCCCGGGGGAGAAACTGGTACGCCTCGCCAAAAACTTCTGCCGGCATACAATAAGTACAGCGGAAATTGCAGCGATCCGTCACCGAAATACGCAGGTCGCGCAGGGGACGCTGAAACGTATCATGGAGCAGCATGGCAGCACCTTAATTTTGCTAACACTTATCTATTTAATGGCCTATTGTACCCTGCCTGTTCAGGGCCGGGCAATTGCCGTTACAATGGCGCTGGTGCCCGCGGCCCGGTTCTGGCCGGATTGTGAGCGTAAATTCTATGCATTTCCTCATCCAGTGCATCGCGTATCCCGGCGGGCGGGCTGCCCGGCAGAGGCGGTTATGATTACAGAAGCCCCGCTTGAACCGCAGCGGCTGCTGGACTGGCTGCACGACACTTACGGGCTGGCCTGCCAGCACCTGAGCTTTATTCCGGCCGGGGAATGTGCCTGGTGCTACCGGCTGGAAGACTCCCACGGCACGCCCTACCTGCTCAAATTATCACGCGGGGGGCTGTGCAGCCACCCGCCCATCAATGAGCGCACCATTCGGGCGGTGCAGGCGCTGTATTATGAATTCGGCATTACGCAGATGCCGCCGCCGCCGCTGCGGGGCAGCACGGGGCAGCACGTCAACCACTATGAGCGCTATACGGTGGTGCTGCTGCCCTACATTGACGGCACCCCGGCGCGGCACGCCACCCTGGAAGAGCGGCATCAGCGCCAGCTCGGGGCGCTGCTGGGGCGCATCCACCGCGCCAAACTGCACCCGCGGGAGCGCCCCCCGGTGGAAGACTTTTCGCCGGAACTGCCCGCCCGCCTGCGCCGCCTGCTGGATGAAGTCATCAGCCCCACCCGCCGCTATGCCGATTATCACCTGAAATTTTTGCAGGTCTTGCAGCGGGCCCGCCCGCTGATCGAAACGCGGCTGGCGGAATGGCTGCGGCTGCAAAAAGTGCTGCGCCACGATGCCGGCCTGCAGGCCGATTTTGTGGTGTGCCACGGCGACCCCACGCCCGGCAATCTCATCCTCACGCCCGATGACAGCCTGACGCTGATCGACTGGGACGCGCCGCTGTTCGCCCCGCGCGAGCGCGACCTGATCTTTGTGCTGGATAATGCGCCGGCGCTGGAGAGCTATCGCAGCGCCGGCGGCGAGGTGGCGCTGCGCCCGGAGATTGTGCATTTCTACCGCCTGCAATTCGAGCTTCAGGCCATTGTGGATTTTGGCACGCGCATCCTGTTTCGTCGCCAGCACAAAGCGCAGAACAAGCACGATGTGCTGGCGCTGCTGGCTCATTTGCGCGGCAGCGGCCTGGTGCCCGCCGGCGGCCTGCCCGCCACCGACTGAGTGCGCCACCCATGGCCGGCTCATATGCGGCTCATCCGCAGCGGGTATGCTGGCCAGCGTCCATCACCGTAAAGGAGCAGAGGATATGGCGACACAGGCACTCGGCGAAGCCGAGATCATTGAACGGCTGGCCCGGCTGAATGGCTGGGAACGCCAGGGCGGCAAACTGGTGAAGACCTTCCGCCTGCCATCCTATATGGCCGGGCTGGCGCTGGCCACCACCATCGGCACCATCGCCGAAGGCTTTGACCATCACCCGGATCTGAGCATCGGCTATAAAAAAGTCACCGTGGAATTTACCACCCACGATGCCGGCAACCAGTTGTCAGAAAAAGATTTCGCCGCGGCCACTGCCATTGACGCGCTGCCCTATCCCCGCGCATAATCAGCCCTGTTCCATCACGGGCAAACCCTGCCCGTGATGCCTTACCGCAGGGGGTTACACACAACCATATGGCACACTGGCAGGATTACACCCTGGGCCGGCCCGCGCACACCGTGGCCGGTACGCTGCTCATCCGCGAACACGTCTACAGTCCGCAGCTCCACAATCGCCGTTCACTGCTGGTGTGGCTGCCCGGCTCCTATGCCCGGCAGCCGCAGCGCCGCTACCCGGTCATTTACATGCAGGACGGGCAAAACCT
Source organism: Anaerolineae bacterium (assembly GCA_025454495.1). Classification (GTDB taxonomy): domain Bacteria; phylum Chloroflexota; class Anaerolineae; order Aggregatilineales; family Phototrophicaceae; genus JALHOR01. The sequence goes on along the minus strand of JALOOI010000020.1, from coordinate 16,823 downwards.
GTTTGATGCTTTTACCAGTTTCGCCGGCGAATGGCAGGTGGATGAAACCATGATCCGCCTGGAGGATGAAGGGCTGGAAGCGATCATCGTGGGCATCCCCAACAATGACCGCCGCATTTTTGAATACAGCCCCTACCCGGATCATCGCCTTCAGGTGAAAGAAGGCCAGGGCGAGGCCTATTTAACCTGGCTGACGCAAACGGTGAAACCGCTGATCGACCATGATTTTCGCACGCTGCCCGACCGCGCCCATACCGGCATTGCCGGGTCATCCATGGGCGGCCTCATCAGCCTGTACGGTTTTTTGCGCTACGGGCACTGTTTCGGGCTGGCCGGGGTCTTCAGCCCGGCCTACTGGTTCGGCAACCGGGCCATCTTCCAGACGGTGGAACAGGCCGCCGTGCCCGCCGGCCGCCTGTACCTGGACATCGGCAGCGAAGAAGGCGATGTGAGCCGCCGCCGCAAACCGGACGCGCCCAATTACTATTTGCTGGCGGTGCGCCAGTTGTCCGAAGCGCTCATCCGCAAAGGCTGCACCCCCGGCGACACGCTGTTTTACGTGGAAGACCAGGGCGGGCAGCACAATGAAGATGCCTGGGCCCGGCGGCTGCCGCAGGCGCTGCGCTTTTTGCTGCGCGAGCCGCTGCGCGACGGACAGCCGGCGTAAAGCGGGGCCGGCCGGGCCTGTAATCCTGCTCATCGGTGGAGGATAACCCCATGCGTCATCGCCGCGCCCTGCTCTTTATGCCCGGTGATTCGCGCCGCAAGATTGAAAAAGGCGCGGCGCTGCCGGTGGACTCCATCATCATGGACCTGGAAGATGCCATTGCGCCGGCGCATAAAGACCTGGCCCGGCGCACGGTGGCCGCCGCCCTGCACGAGGTGGATTTTGGCGGCAGCGAAAAGCTGGTGCGCCTCAATATGGTCATCCCTGGCTGGCTGTATGCCGCCGACATCGCCGCCACGGTGGACGCGCAGCCGGATGGCTATGTGCTGCCCAAAGTGGAAGACCCGCAGCAGATCGCCCAGGTGAGCGATTTACTGGCCCTGGCGGAAGACCGGCACGGCTGGCCGCGCCTGCGCCTGCGCCTGCTGGCCATCATCGAAACGGCCCGCGGCATCGTCAACCTGCGCGAGATTGCCGCCGCCAGCCCGCGCCTGGATGCGCTCATCTTCGGTGCCGAAGACCTGGCGGGCGATCTGGGGGCCATCCGCACCCCCGGCGGGCAGGAGGTGCTGGTCGCCCGCAGCCTGGTGGTGCTGCACGCGAAGGCCGCCGGCCTGCAGGCCATTGATACGGTCTTCATCGACCTGAATGCCCCGGACGCGGCGCTGGCCGCCGAAGCCCATACCGCCCTCACGCTCGGTTACACCGGCAAGCTGGCCATTCACCCGCGCCAGGTGGGCCCCATTCAGGCCGTCTTCACCCCCGCCCCGGCCGACATCGCGGCCGCCCGCCGGCTGATCGCCGCGTATGAGGCCCACCAGGCCGCCGGGCAGGGCGTGTTTGAGTATGAGGGCCGGATGATCGACATGCCCATGATCCGCGCGGCCCTCACCGTCCTGCACCGGGCCCGCGCCTGCGGCGTGCTGTGACGCTCCGGCCGCTTTGTGCAAAAGAGTGTTTTTTATCCCATTTTCCTCAGGCAAATATCACTATACCGGGCCGCGGGATGGCGGTATGCTGAGGGCATAATAATGCCCTGAGTGCCTTTTTTTAGGAGGTGGTATGTTAAAGCACATTCTGGTCACACTGGATGGCTCTGAACTGGCCGAAACCGCGCTGGAATATGCCCGCGCCATGGTTGCGCCGGGCGGCCGCATTACCCTGCTGAGCGTGCTGGACATCCCCGATATGCAAATGTTGACGCTGTATGAAGTGCCGCTGATGATGCAGCCCAACGATTACAACGAATTCGTGGCCACCACCGAGCGCAGCGCCCGCGAATACCTGCGCCGCACGGCGGATAAGCTGCAACTGGATGCGTCTTTCACCGTGGATTATGAATTTGATTCCGGCGACCCGGCCGCGGTCATCCTGGAACGGGCCAAAGTGCAGCAGGTGGATGCCATCGTCATGTCCACCCACGGGCGCAGCGGGTTCAGCCGCTGGCTGTTCGGCAGCGTGACGCAAAAAGTGCTGAACGCCATGCCCTGCCCGGTGCTGGTCGTCCCTGGCGCGAAGAAGCTCACCACCCAGGAACGCGCCGCCGTGCCGGCCGCGGAACCCGTGCGCTAAAGCCTCCCCCGCCCCGCTCTGCACCACCCCTGCCGCCCGGCCCGCCAGCCGGGCGCTGCGGCGTGGCTCACTGGAAGGCGATCACAAAATCCGGCTTATAGTCCGCCGGGGCCGTCAGCACTTCGATCCGGTCGAAGAACACAAACCCGCGAAAAATGGGGTATTGGACGTTGAACAGCACTTCCAGCCGCACAAACGGATACGGGTTGGCGGTGGATTCAATCACCCATTCCACCGTGGCCGTCTCTGCCAGCCCGGCCATGTTGAACGGCGGCAGCTCCAGCAGGCCGCTGTTGGCGGTGTACAGGCGGCCCACCACCTGCACATCGGAGGGCACCCATGGATAATCGGCGCTGGTGTATTCCAGGGCGGTACGATACTGCACGCGCACCACATAGCGCTGCCGGCCATAAAGCTGAATACCATCCTGGGCAAAGCCGGCCGTCCCGTTGATCCAGCTTACATCCAGGCGATACCCCGGCTGATCGTAACGGGCGATGAAGGGCGGCAGCGCCCCCACGCCGGGCGTGCCGGTGTAGCTCCAGCCGCGCGGCACTTCCAGCCGGCGGCCGTTCACCATCAGCGGGGTGGGTTCCTCCCCCAGTTCCCCATTGCGCGAGACCACGCTGAACGGCGGCAGCACCGCGTGCACATTCTCCAGCACCGGCAGCGGCCCCTGCGCCAGCACCGCCACCGTCAGCAGCGCCAGCAGGCTCATCATCCACAGTAACCGACGCATTTCTAACCGCTTTCCACCAGTTGCACACAAAGGCATTTTAGCATAAATAATGATCGTAACGGACAACGACGACATTGAGGATGCTATGCGTATTGTGATGCTATTCTGCCTGTGCCTGGTGGTCATGGGCACCACCACCGCCCAGGAAGCCCCGCCGGCCAGCATCAGCCCGGCCCTGCAAACGTATCTGGAGACGCTGGAAGAGATCACCGTGGGCATTCGCGGGCTGGCCGCGCTGGAGCCGGTGGCGCTGGAATTCCCCACCCGCGACGAGCTGCTGGACTACCTGACGCAGCAGCTTGACGAAGCGCTGGATGAGGAAACGGTGACGCAGGCCATGGCCTTCTATACTGCCTTCGACTTTTTACCCGCCGACCTGGATTTGCGGGCCACCTACCTGGAGCTGTACGGGCAGCAGGTGGCCGGCTTCTACGATACCGAAACCCGGCAAATGAACGTCATCCTCATCTCCGGCGAAAGCCCCGGCGATACCCTGCCGCTGCTGGAACAGATTACCTTTGTGCATGAATACGTCCATGCGCTGCAAGACCAGCATTTTGGGCTGGAGGCTTACCTGGAATCCGGCGAGGTGCTGGAGAATGATGATCGGGCGCTGGCCATGCTGGCGCTGGTGGAAGGCGATGCCACCCTGGTGATGAATACCTACACCCTGCGCGTGGCGGAAGAAAACCCCACCGGGGCACTGCTGCAACTGCTGCTCGGCGGCTTGCAGGCGGGCAATTTAACGCTGCCGCCGGGCATCCCGCCCATCATCGCCGCCGAACTGCTGTTCCCCTATGAGGCGGGCCAGGTGTTCGTGGAAGCGCTGTTCCTGGCAGAGGGCGACTGGTCGCGGGTGGATGCCGCCTATGCCGACCCGCCGCAGTCCACCGAGCACATTTTACACCCGCAAAAATACCTGGACGGCGAAATGCCGGTGGCCGTCACCCTGGCGGATAACCCGCTGTTCCCGGCCAGCACCTGGTCAGAGGTGCGCCAGGGGGTGCTGGGCGAATTTTACCTGCGCCAGTATCTGGATACGCAGCTTGGGGCGCAGCAGGCCAACCAGGCCGCGGCCGGCTGGGGCGGCGATCGTTACCGGGTGTATCGCCACCAGGAAACCGGGGCCCAGGGGTGGGAACTGCGCCTGGTGTGGGACAGCCCCGCGGAACAAACCGAATTTATGGCCGCTTATGGCGAATTTATGGCCCTGCGCTTCCCGGACGGGCGCACCGTGGGCGACTGCCGCGAGCGCGACCAGGCCACGCTGTGCGCCACCGCCGATGCTGATGGCGTGCTGCTGACGCTGACCCCGGCGGGCGGGGTGGCGCGGCGCTAAAGCGCGGGCCGGATCGCGCTCGCGGTTGCGGTTGGGGTTGCGGTTATGGTGAGGGTGGGGGTGGCGTTTCCTGGTGGAACACAGGCCACCCCACCCCGGCCCGGCCTTATTTCACCAGGCGATCCAGCAGGCGGCGGAACTGGCCGCGGGCGGCGGCCGCGCGGCGGGCGGCTTCTTCCTCGGCGGCCCGCTTCTCCGGCGGGTTCAGCAAAAAGTCGATGGCGTGGCGCTGCGTGGGCTGCCCGGTGATGTGCTGCGACTTCTCGCGGAAGGTGTCGTCAAAGCACAGGTTGGGGTTCAGTTCCAGCGCCCGGCGCAGGTTGACGATAGCCTGTTTGGGCTTCTGCTGCTCATACAGCAGCCAGGCCGCCTCCAGAAAGCCATAACTGCGATCCACATCCTGGTAGGGCACGTCCACCTCATAGTATTCTTCCGGCGTGTCGAACACCGGGATATCCGCCACGGTGGGCGCGGCTTCTGGCAGCGGTTCGGTCTTTTTACGCAGCGCCGCCAGCAGCGGCTGCGTCTTTTTGGCGACGGCCGGCTGCGTGGCCGTATCCGTCTTTTTGGCCACCGGCTGCGTGGCCGTATCCGTCTTTTTGCTGTCCGCCGGCGGCGCTTTATGGACGATCAGCGGCCCGGTGGCCGTTTGCGTGCGCCGGGCATCGGCCGCCGGGATGGCCGGCGCGGTGCTGTCGCCGTCATCCTGCGTATCAGCGGCAAAAATCGCCCGCACTTCCTGCGTCGTCACCACGGCCGGCGTTTGGGGCTGGTGCAGGCTTTTCAGGTAGCGGCCCGCCTGCACGGCCAGCCGCTGCACCTCGGCATCGGGGTCAAATTTATAGAGCAGCGCCAGATAATGCATGGCTTCCTCACCGCCCTGCTGTTTCAGCAGGTCGATGGCCGTCTTACGATCCGCGACATCCTGACTGTTGATGAGACCCAGTATTTCGTGCATCATGGCTTAATTTCCTGTTCTATTAAGACCATTTTATGAAGATCGCCCAGGATGTGCAACCAGGGTAGCGGTCAAAATTGCCAGGACTTTAGTCATGGCCCGCCGGGCCCGGCCGCCACAATATTTATGCGCTTCTTATACCGCTGTGGTACAACAGGCCCGGTGTCGTTCCATCTATGGGTTGCATCGTTCTGGAGTGCCAGCCATGACCGAAATTCGCAGTTTTCAGGCAGAAACGCAGCAGTTACTGAACATCCTCATTCATTCGCTGTACACCGAGCGCGATATTTTCCTGCGCGAATTGATCTCCAACGCTTCCGACGCGCTGAACCGGCTGCAATTTGAGCAGCTTACGCGCAGCGACATCGTTAGCCCGGAAGCCGAACCGGCCATTCGCATTCGCATCGACAAAGACGCGAAGACGCTCACCATCAGCGATACCGGCGTGGGCATGACGCGCGAAGAAGCGATTGAAAACCTGGGCACCATCGCCCGCAGCGGGGCCAAAAAATTCATCGAAGCGGTGCAGCAGGCCCCCGGTACCGAAGCCGCCGCGAACATCATCGGCCAGTTTGGCGTGGGCTTTTACAGCATCTTCATGGTGGCGGATAAAGTGCGGGTGGTCTCGCGCTCCTTCCTGCCCGAAGCCGCCGCCATGGAATGGGAAGCCGATGGCGGCACCTCCTACAGCATCGATGCCGCCGACAAAGACACCCGCGGCACGGATGTTATCCTGCACCTTAAAGAGGATGCCGCCGACTTCTTAAACGACTGGCGCATTAAAGACATCGTCAAAAAGCATTCGGATTATGTGGCGTTCCCGGTGTACGTGGGCGACGACACCACCCCCGCCAACAAACAAACCGCCCTCTGGCGGCAGTCCCCGCGGGAAGTGACGGCGGAAGATTACGACGGCTTCTACCGGATGCATACGATGGACTTTAAAAAGCCGCTGTATCACATCCACATGCGGGCGGACGTGCCGATGCAGTTTTACGCCCTGCTGTTCATCCCGGCCGGCGACAACAATACCATGTTCAGCCTGCGCCGCGAACCCGGCTTAAAGCTGTATGCCCGCAAAGTGCTCATCCAGGAATATCACAAAGACCTGCTGCCGGAATACCTGCAATTCATACAGGGCGTGGTGGATAGCGAAGACCTGCCGCTGAGCGTGAGCCGCGAAACGGTCAAATCCGACCGGGTGATCGCCACGCTGAAAAAGACCCTCACCGCCAAAGCCCTGGGCGACCTGAAACGCCTGGCGGATAAAGAGCGCGACCAGTACCTGGAGATTTATAAAGCGCACGGGCGCTTCCTCAAGCAGGGGCTGGTGGTCACGCCGGCCGACCGCAGCGAGCTGCTGCCGCTGCTGTTCTTCCAGACCAGCCACGACGACAACCCCGGCAGCTATCACGCGCTGGAAGATTACACCGGGCGCATGGTGGCCGGCCAGACCGAGATTTACTATGTCATCGCCGATGATTACACCTCTGCCCGGCGCAGCCCGCACCTGGATGCTTTCCGCCAGCGCGGGATTGAGGTGCTGTACTTCTGCGACCCGGTGGATTCGATGCTGCCGATGGGGCTGGAGGAGTTCAAAGGCTTCAAATTCCGCAGCGTGGATGAGAGCGATATTGACCTGAAGGATGTGGGCAGCCTGCCGGAGGAAACCCCGGCCCGCGCCCCGGTGGCCGGCGAAGCCTTCCAGTCGCTGACGGAGCGCGTGCAGGCCGTCCTGGGCGACCGCGTGAAAGCCGTGGTGGAGAGCAAGACCCTGGTGGGCAGCCCGGCCCGCCTGGTGAGCGATGAAGACAGCAGCGGCCGGCACATGTTCCGCATCAATCGCCTGCTGGATCGGGAGTATGAGCTGCCGGTCAAAACGCTGGAGCTGAACCCGCGCCACCCGCTGATGCATAACCTGGCGCAGTTGCTGGCCGGGGGCAGCAGCGCGGCGCTGGTGCAGGCGGTGATCGAGCAGGTGTTTGAGAATGCGCTGTTGCAGGACGGGCTGCACCCCGACCCGGCCGCCATGGCCGAGCGCATGACGCTGTTGATGCAGGCCGCCACCGGCACGCCCGCCGGCGACGTGTTCAGCGGCCCGCCGGCAGCCTGACGGCGGCCCGGCGCGGGCAGGGAGGCACACCATGGGACTGCTGTATACTGCGGCGGCCTGTACGGGCTGCGGCTACCAGCCGGCCACGCTGCTGCGCTACCACAGCGGGGCCCTGGGGCTGTATCTGGGCCTGGCCACCTGCCGCGCCTGCGAAGAAATCGCCCCTTATTTTCCATCGCGGGAGCAGATCCCGGATGAGGACGCGCGGGCGATGGGCATCGAAGCGCCGCACCGCTACCACGCCCGCGTGCAAAACATCGCCGCCGGGCGGGCCGACGTATACCCGCAGGGTATCCCGCTGGATACCTGCCTGCTGTGCGGCAGTACGCGGCTCAGCCCGCATCACCTGCGCGAGCCGCAGTATGACCACGGCGACGGCCTGGCCCTGCCCTGCCCGCGCTGCATCGCCGGCCGCCTGCGGCTGCACCCGGCCGGCATGTGGGATTAAGCCGCCCCTACAGCAAAATCAGCCCGGCGCGGGTGGCCCGGATGACCGCATCGGTGCGGCTCTGGGCCCCCAGTTTGGTCATGATGGCGTTCACATGGAATTTTACCGTGTGGTCGGTGATGCCCAGGCTGCGGGCGATGCCCTTGTTGGTTTGGCCGGTGGCCAGCAGTTGCAGCACTTCCAGTTCGCGGCGGGTGAGGGTTTCTTCCGGGGCCGGGGGGGCGGCGGGGGCGGGCTGCATCAGCGCCTGATGATAGCGCGGTTCCAGCACCAGCCAGCCCTGCATCACCGCCAGCAGCGCCGGCACCAGGCGTTCCGGCGGGGTGTCGCGGCGCAGCAGGCCGTAACGCTCGAAGCCGGCCAGCGTCGCCAGGGCCGCCCCGGCCGCGCTGTCTTCCGCCAGCAGCGCCACCACCGGCAGGCCGCTGTCCACCAGCGGAATCAGGTCGTTCAGCAGCGCCTCCGGCGACCAGCCCAGGTCTACCAGCAGCGCCTGCGGGCGATAAATGGCCGCATCTTCCGCCAGGCGGGGGCCGCCGGCCGTTTGCCCCACCACCTGCACAAACGAGTCCAGCAGCGCCGCCAGCCCCGCCCGCGCCAGCAGGTTATCCGCCACGATCAACAGCCGCACGTCCTGCGCCACGGGCCGTTACCGCAGAAATTTCTGGTAGGCCAGCGTATCGGCGTGCAGGGCATACTCGCTGCCCTGGCGCAAAATTTCCACCAGCGCCACCAGGCTGGGGGCGAAGCTCTGCGCCAGGAAGGCTTCCACATCCATGAACGAATTCAGCCAGTCATACAGCAAATCCGGCGATTCCATGCTGGTGAGCATGTACACCTGCTGCATGTGGGACTGTGCTTCCCACTGGCCATTTTCCGCCGGGATCATCTCCATGGCGATTTTGCGCTCGCTGTTCACCACCTGGAACTTGGATTTGCGCTCGCCCACCCGCACATTGATGAGGCTGTCCGGCGGGGGAAAATAAATGTGGTAATGGCGCGGCACAATCACCCAGCCCAGTTCATCATCATGGCGCACACTGACGCTGATCACCAGGCGCTGCAACTGCGTGAAGGGCCCCACTTCGGACAGGCGCAACTGGCCGGTGGCCGAAGAATAGTAGTACAGCACCCCGGCCTGCATGTCCTCCCGGTCGATCTGGCGCTGGTCGTGCTGCCAGTCCCGGCACAGAATATGCCAGTCGATCAGCGGCATGACAAAGCTGTGCTGGCTGCACAGATGCCGGCCGCTGGCGCTTTTCTTGAAGAAATCGCAATTTTCGCATTCCGGTCGAATTTCCTGCCGGTCAGCTTTTCTCTTTGCGGGCATCGCCTTCTCACTCCTGTATGGCAGCACAGCATTCCACAAACCGATCAACCTGCTTACAATGAATCACAGGGTGGGGGTGCCGGCGGCCCTCACCGGCCGCCTGTCAACACCGTTGATGCGGCCGACGAGGTTTATTAAGATTTAATAATAATCCTGAAAAGGCCCGGTGGCAGCGTCATCATTCAGGCCACCAGGCTCATTATAGCGGCAACAGGCGGATGATTCATGCCCAGGAATGTTAATGTGTTAAAAAAATTGGGGCTGCTGCTGCTGCTGGCCGGGTGCGGGGTGCGCCCGCCGGCCCCGCCGCCGGCGCTGCCCACCGCGCTGCCGGTGGAGGCCGCCGCCACCGCCTTTTACCTGACGGAGAACGCGCCGCCGCCGGGCCGGGAGGTCGTCTCCTTCCCGCAGATTGACGCGGGGCTGGCGCAGCAGCCCGGCTGGCGTTATGAAGCCACGCTGAGCTTTGAGGGCGTTTTTGCCCGCACCACCCGCCCCATTACGGCCCGTACCACGCTGGAAGTCTCGTTTAACCAGGTGACTTCGGCCCGGCGGGTGAGCGCCAGCGTGGACAATGACCTCCAGAGCGATACGCCGCCGACCCTGTTCGAGGCGGTGCGCCTGGCGCAGGATACCTTTCTGGTGCGCGATGGCGGCTGCATCACCGGCAGCAGCCCGGAGATGACCGCCGCGGCGGATTTTAGCGCCGGGGCCATCCTGGGCGGGGTGCAGCAGGCCCGGTCAGCCCCGCGCCGGGCCGTCATCAACAGCCAGACGGTCTGGCGCTACGACTTTACCGCGCCGGAGCTGCTGCTGCCGGGCATCACGCTCAGCCCGGAAAGCCGCCTGGGGGAGATGACCGGCGAGCTGTGGGTGGCCGCGGAGAAAAATATCGTCATTCGCTATTATGTGACGCTGGCGGTGGACAATGTGCGGCTGTTCGGCGGCGAACTGCCCATCAGCGGCACGCTGCGCCTGGAATATGACCTGTACGACACGGGCACCGCGCCCAACATCACCGTTCCCTTCGGCTGTTAGGGGGCGGCCGCCAGCGATTGCAGCACCGCCCGCCAGGCGGCCTCAAAGTCGGCGGCGCGGGCGGGCGGATACTGCCCGGCCAGGTACAGGCGCGTGCCATCGGCCAGGGTGCGGGTGGTGCGGCGGGCGGCCCCGGCGGGCAGCGGCACCCGGCTGAGGGTGATGGTGAGGGCCTCATCCGGCGCGACGAACACCACCTGCACCGGGTCGGCGGCGATGCTGGTACGGACGATGCGCCAGCCGGGGGGATACTGCACCTGGAAACCGGGGGCCGTCAGGCGGCGCTCATCCACGCGCACAAAGGCCCCCGGCGTATGCTGCAACTGCGGCGGGGCCGTCACCGGCAGGCAGCCGGCCAGCAGCAGCAGCAGGCATAGCCAGCCGCGCGTCATGGAAACCGATGCACCGCAGCGGGCTGCATCAGCGCACTGAGGCCCGTATCCGGCCGGCTGCACGACACCCACCCCGACCACGCCACCACCTGCCAGGAGTCATCCGGCTGGCGCTCCACCCGGTTATAAATGCAAATGCCGCTGAAGCCCACGCCAAATTGATAGGTAGCGATGATCTGCACATCCCAGGCATCCAGTCCATCCGGCTGCGCCCGGCGATACACCCCGTTCAAAAAGCGGCCCCAGTCCGGGTCAGCATAGGCGGCCACACAATCGCTGACGCGGCCGCCGGGGCAGTCGGCCGCGATGGCCGCCCGCAGCGCCGGGCTGGCCTGGGCCAGGGCCGCGGCTTCGTCGCCCCGGCCGGCGGCGTTCACAAAGGCCGTGGCCGCCTCATAGGCCGGGTGTGTGCTGCCGGGGACAAAAATCGCGGTGGCGGCAATGATGAGGGCACTGACGGCCACCAGCCCCACGATCACCGTCCGTAAAGAAAGCTGCATCGGTGCTTACTCCTGCCCGTCACGGTTATGGCTGTTTGCGCCCTGCATCATACCGCAGGAAACCGGCGATTTCCTGACGCAAATGCTGGAAACGGCAAAATCTGTGTATAATGATGCTGAGCATATATCGTAATTAGAGGCATTGGGGCCGGTGGGCCCGGTTCATCGTTGACCGCCGTTTGACAGAGATGGGAAAGACACATGCCAACACCAATGATTGAAATTCGGGGCAATCGTTTCCTGGGCTGGTGGCTGGTGGGCAGCGCCCTGGTGTACCCGATGTCGGTGCTGCTGGCAGCGCTGGCCGTGATGATCTTCAGCGCGGTTTTTAGCTTCGTCACCGGCCTCATCGGCCTGAATGTGCTGACGCGCAGCTACCCGGACCTCTTAAGCCTGGTGTCCTTCGCGGCCATTGCCGCCATCCTGGGCGGCTCCATCGGTTACAGCCTGGGGCACATCCAGCGCTATTTGCTGCGGCGGCACCTGTACTGGACGGCGGACGGCTGGCGCAGGGCCAGCGTCGTCGGCGGTGTGGTGGGCGGGCTGGCGGCGGGCGGCGCGGTGTCGCTGCTCAGCGACGCGGCGCGGCTGAATGATATGTGGCTGCTGCTGCCCATGCCCGTTTACATCACCGTGGTGAGCGTGTTCCAGTGGGCGGCGCTGCGCCCGGCCACGCGCCAGGCCTGGCTGTGGGTGCTGGCCAACCTGGTCGGCGGGCTGGTCTATTCCGGCTTGATCGTGATGAACCAGCCGCCGGCGTACAGCCGCACCTACGAAGAAACGACGCTGCTGCTGTTCGGGCTGGCGGTGCTGGCCCAGGGCTTCATCACCGGCTTTGTGATGCTGTGGCTGTTTGAAAAATTCGCCTATCCGCTGGATAACGATGGCGACGGTGTGCCTGACCAGAAGCGTTCCATCTGGGATGAGGCGATTTAAGGCCGCAGCCCGGCCCGCCGGCCGCGGCGCAGGGGCGCGCTAGCATCGCGCCCCCCCTGACCCTCCCTGCTGCAGCGCCCTTCCTCATCCCACCGTCATCCACACCCGTTATAATGGCCGGCATCGGCCGCCCGCTGCGGCCCATTCGCCACCCTGCCTGCCGAGGACTTCATGCCAGCCCGCCGCCAGCCCGCCGACCATGCCGCCCGTGAACAGCGCATTCTGGATGCCGCGGCCCGGCTCATCACCCATTACGGTTATGACCGCACCGCCATGCAGGACATCGCCACCGCGGCCGGCATCAGCAAGGGGGCGCTGTACCTGCACTACGCCGGCCGCGAACAGCTTTTTGATGCGCTGTTCCTGCGCGAGCTGTACCGCTACAGCGAAGAATGGCTGCGCCGGCTGCAAACAGACCCGCAGCCGGGGGCCTTCAGCCGCATTTACCGCACCAGCCTGTATGCCATGCGTACCAGCCCGCTGCTGCTGGCGCTGTTCCGGCACGATCGCCAGCTTCTGGGGGACTACCTGCGCCGGCAGCAGGCGCTCATCGCCGCCAAAACCCCGGCCATCACCCGCCTGCTGACCATGATGCAGGAATCCGGCATCATCCGGCGCGATGTGGAGCCGGCCGTCATCGCCCATATCATGAACATGTTCGGCTATGCCCTGGTGAGCATGGACGACGTGGTGCCCGCGCCGGACAGCCCCCCCTTTGAAACGCTGGTAGAGACCATCGGCACGCTGCTGGATCAGGCGCTGACCCCGCCGGAAGGCATTCCGCCGGAAGCCGCCCGCCGGCTGGTGCAAACGCTCATCGACGAAACCCGCGCTCAACTGGCGCAGTTGGGATATCGCCCCGACTGATTTGGGATATGGCCCCATATCCCAACCGGGGTTGGGATATTTTTTCAACATTGGGATATTGGCAGTCCGGGGTTGGGATATGCGGGGGGCGGGTGGCCCAAAATCAGGGCCAGCGCTTCAAATTCACTGCAAGCGGCTTTTTCGCCCTCACCCCTCGTTTCCCCGGCAGGGGTACAATGCCATCATGCCCCGGCGACGATATATCACGGCGCAGGCCGCCACAGCGCGTTTGCTCCCCTCGCTCAGGGCGCAGCCCGTCCGGGAGAGGGGCGGGGGTGAGGGCGCAGAAAGGTCATCAGCGTTCATGTGCTGCCCCTTCATTTGGCTGCGTTTGCCCCGGCCAAAAATGACCCCCACCTGCGCCTTTCGCCCGGCCGGTGTTATAATGCACGGCTTATATTCCATGCAGCATACAGGTAGCTGTGGCAGGGCAGCGGGTTAAAGGATGATGGGGTGTGAGTGCAGCAACAGTGACGACGCTGGCCAATGGTCTGACGGTGATTTTAAAAGAAATTCATACCGCCCCGGTGATTAGCTGGTGGCTGATGTACCGGGTGGGCAGCCGCAATGAGCGCACCGGCAGCACCGGCATTTCGCACTGGGTGGAGCATATGATGTTCAAGGGCACGCCGCGCTACCCGGCCGGCACGCTGGATCGGCTGATTGATCGCGCGGGGGGGCAGTGGAATGCGTCCACCTCGCTGGATTACACCGTGTACTATGAAACGCTGCCGGCGGAGCGCATTGAGCTGGCGCTGGAGGCCGAAGCCGACCGCATGGTGAATGCGCTGTTCGAGCCGGAAGAAGTCGATGCGGAACGGACGGTGGTCATGTCTGAACGGCGCGACAATGAGAACAGCCCCACCTTCTGGCTGAGCGAGGAAATCCGGGCGGCGGCCTTCCGCGTGCATGGCTACCACCACGAAATTATCGGCGATATGGTGGATTTGCAGACCATGACCCGCGCCGACCTGTACGCCCATTACCGCGCCTGTTATGTGCCGGCCAATGCGGTGGCGGTGGCGGCCGGCGCGTTCGATACGGCCGCGCTGCTGGCGCAAATTGAAGCGCTGTATGGCCCGCTGCCCGCCGCGCCCGCGCCGGCGGCCTTTGTCCGCCCGGAGCCGCCGCAGCAGGGGGAACGCCGCTTACAGGTGGAACGCCCCGGCAACACCGCTTTTGTCATCGTGGCGTTCCGGGCCCCGCGGGCCTTAGACCCGGACTGGCTGCGCCTGGAACTGCTGGACAGCATCCTCACCGGGCCCGGCGGCGGGGTGGATAATAAGACCAGCCGCCTGTATCAGGCGCTGGTGAAGACCGGACTGGCGGCTCATGTGGGCGGCGGCCTTCAGGAAACCATTGATCCTTACCTGTACAGCTTCCGCGCCACCGTCAGCGATGGCCGCACCCCGGCCCAGGTGGAGGCGGCCCTGCTGACCGAGATCGACCGGGTGTTGCAGGACGGCATCAGCCCGGCGGAACTGGCAAAAGCCCGCAAACAGGCCACCGCCGCCTTCGCCTACAGCACCGAAAGCATCACCAACCAGGCCTACTGGCTCACCCAGTCGGCGGTGCTGGGGGATTATGGCTGGTTCGAGACGTATTTAGACCGGCTGCACGCCATCACCCGCGACGAGGTGCAGGCCGCCGCCCGCCGCTACCTGGTGCCGCGTAACCGCATCGTCGGCTGGCTGCTGCCGGCCGGCCAGCCGGAGGCGCACGCATGAGCGCCACCTTCGACCTGCCGCACAGCGGCAACATCACCCGCGTGGAACTGCCCAATGGCATCATCGTCCTGGTGTACGAAAATCATCAGGTGGAATCCGTGGTCATCAGCGGCTCGCTGGAAGCCGGCAGCCTGTTCGAAACGCCGGCGCAGAACGGGCTGGCCTCGCTGACGGCGGCGGCCCTCATGCGCGGCACGCACCGGCGCGACTTTGACGCGCTGCACGCCACGCTGGAGGACATCGGGGCGGATTTAAGCCTGGGCGCGGGCTACCATACCGTGGGCTTTGGCGGCCGGGCCCTGGCGGAAGATTTGCCGGTGCTGCTGGACGTGCTGAACGATGTGCTGCGGGCCCCCGCCTTCCCGCCCGGCCCGGTGGACAATCTGCGCCAGCAGCGGCTGACGGAGATCAAATACAGCGACGACGACACGCGCTACCGGGCCGGGCTGGCCTTTCGCCAGGCGCTGTATGGGCCGGCCCACCCCTATCATTACCTCACCTATGGCACGCGGGACACGCTGCCGCACCTCAGCGCGGCGGATCTGACGGCGTTCCACCGCCAGGTTTATGGCCCGCGCGGCATGATTTTGAGCGTGGTGGGTGCCGTGGACACCGCGGCCGCCCTGGCCCTCGTCCGCGAGCACCTGGCAGACTGGACGAACCCCCACCAGCCCGCGCTGCCCGACCTGCCGCCGGCCGTGCCCCCGGCCGAAGCCCGCCACCTGTACACCGGGCTGGCCGGCAAAACCCAGGCCAGCATCGTTATGGGCACCCTGGGGCCCTCGCGCTTTGCGCCGGATTACCAGGCGGCCACGCTGGCCAACAGCATCCTGGGCGAATTTGGCATGATGGGCCGCATTGGCTCCGTCATCCGCGAGGAGCTGGGGCTGGCCTATTATGCCTACAGCCGCCTGGAAGGGGGCCCCGGGCCGGGCGCGTGGAGCATCGCGGCCGGGGTCGCACCGGAAAATGTGGCTTTAACCATTGAGCGGGCGCTGGATGAAGTGCGCCGCCTGGTCACGGAGCCGGTCAGTGCCGCTGATCTGGCGGATAATCTGTCCTATTTCACCGGGCGGCTGCCGCTGCGCCTGGAGAGCAGCGCCGGCATCGCGGCCACGCTGCAAAGCATGGAGCGTTACGGCCTGGGGCTGGATTATCTGCTGACGTATGCTGAGCGGCTGCACGCCCTCACCCCGGACGATCTGCTCCAGGCGGCGCAGCACTACCTGGACCCGGCGCGGTTCGTGGTGGCGGTGGCCGGCCCCAACGGCAGCGCCCCGGCGGACTGACGGGCCGCGCCGGCCGCAGGATGTTTCGGTTCGCTATGCGCCCCGGCCCCGGCGGCCGGCGTACAAAGGAGTGCCATGCCTGCCTGGTTACGACAGTTCACCATCGACCGCGCCGCCCTGGGGATTATGGTGCTGCTGCTGGTGGCCATGGCCACCCGCGCCCCGGTGGATACCGATACCTGGTGGCACCTGCGCAGCGGCGACTACACCCTCACGCAGGGGATGATTCACGGCGACCCGTTTTCGCATACGCAGGCGGGCGCAGTCTGGATCAATCATTCGTGGGGGGCGCAGCTTATTTTACTGGCGGCGTACCGGCTGGCCGGCGATGCCGGGCTGGCGCTGTACCAGACGCTGCTGGCGGTGGGCGGGCTGCTGCTGCTGTACCGGGCCGGGGCGGGCAGTGTGTATCTGCGGGCCTTCGTGCTGATCGCCGGGGCCGCCGCGGCTTCGGTGTTCTGGTCGGCGCGGCCGCAGATGCTATCCTTCTTTTGCACCTGCGCCCTGCTGTGGATTGTGCTCACCTGGCAGCGCGGCGGCCGCGATCGGCTGTGGTGGCTGGTGCCGCTGCTGCTGCTGTGGGGCAATTTGCACGCCGGTTACGCCATCGGCTTTTTGTTCCTGGGGGCCACCCTGGCCGGGGAAACGCTCAACCGGCTGACGGGCACCGGCGGCGTGCCCCCGGCCGCGCTGCGTAAGCTGCTGCTGGTGACGCTGGCCGGCGCGGCGGCACTGCTCATCAACCCCTACGGCCTGGATTTGCTGCTGGTGCCATTCCAGACGGTGGGCATCGGGGCGCTGCGGGCTTTCATCCAGGAATGGAATTCGCCGGATTTTCAGGGGCGCGAAACGTGGCCTTTCATCGCGCTGGTGGTGGCGCTGTTCGGCGCGGCCTGGGGCAGCCGCCT
>JALOOI010000186.1 GCA_025454495.1 Anaerolineae bacterium | reverse complement strand
GCCCACTGCCTGCGCGATTGTGACAGCGTCACCATCACCCCGGACGACCCCCGCGCCGAAACGCGCCGCGAATGCACCAACTGCCGCACGGAAAACCTGAACCCGCGTGACCCGGCGGCCGTCTTCGCCGCAGTGTGCAGCAACTGCGGCACCTACACCCCGGCCGAAGCCTGGCAGGCCGGCTACACCGACCGGCAGCCGCTGCTGGTCTTCTTCCCGAAGTCGCTGACGGTGATGGGCGTGCTGGCGCTGCTGGCGCTGCTGTTCGTGCTGGTGCTGTACAAAGAATTGCAGCTTACCACCTTCGACCCCGCGCTGGCGCAGTCGCTCGGCTTTTTCCCCGGCCGGCTGACGCTGCTGCTGATGGTGCTGGTGAGCCTGGTGGCGGTGGGCGCGTTTAATGCGGTGGGGTCGGTGCTGGTGGTGGCGTTCTTCATCATCCCGCCGGCCGCCGCTTACCTGCTCACGGATAAGCTGTGGCGGATGCTGCTGCTGGCCCCGCTCATTGGCGCGGCCGGGGCCTACACCGGCTACGATCTGTCGCGGGGGGATTTTCTGGGGCTGGTGCAGCTCAGTGAGGTGCTGCGGGCGCTGGATGGCCTCATCGGGCTGAATGGCTACACCGACTGGAACGTGTCCATTTCTGCGTCGATGGTGCTGATGCTGTTCGTCTTTTTCGTGCTGGCATGGTTATTTTCGCCGCGCTACGGGCTGCTGGCCACGCTGCTGCGGCGCATAGCACAGCGGCGGCACTTTTTAGCCATGATGCTGCTGGGCCACCTGGCCAACCACGAAGATACCCCGGCGGCGGCGGCCGAAAATGCCGTGGCCACGCTGCCGGAGCATTTGCACTGGCCGCCGGCGAAGCTGGCCCCGGTGCTGGCCCGGCTGCGGGCGCAGCGGCTGGTGCAGGTGGAACAGGGCCGCGTCCTGCTGACGGAGCGCGGCCGTCAGGCGCTGCACGCTTTTCGCCAGACGCTGGCCCTGGAACGCTGAATGGGCGCGGCGGGGGGCCGCCAGCAATAGCGCGGCCCCGGCCGCCTCAGCGCTTCTTTTTGCCGAACAGCCCGCCAATCTTGCCAAACAGCGACGACAGGAACGACGGCCCGGGGTTCAGCCGCTTATAAATTTTGGTGAGTTTGGGGCCATACAGCGGGTCAATCTGCATCCGCGGCAGCATATCGTTCAGGTTGAAGCCCACCTCGATCTGCGCTTTTTTGAACAGATCATTGCCATAATCCTGCTTCGCCAGCCGGGCTTTAATATCATCCACCACGCGGCCGGGCAGGTTGATGTCTTCCGCCTGGTCCAGGCTTTTCTTCTTCACCACCTTCTTGTACTGGTGCTTGCCGGTGAAAGCGCTCTTATCTTCGATCACCGGGATGGGACTGGCGAAGTTGATGGCGGGTTCATCTTTGGGCTTCACGAAATCGTTGTAAATGCTCATGGCCAGCGCCTGCGTGGGCTGCCGGGAGAAATCGCCCATCAGCACATAGCATTCCAGATTTTCGACATTTTTTTCTTTTTCCGCGAACTGGTACATCAGCCGGCGGGCCTCTTTATCCTGAACAAGCTGATCCAGATCCATCCCGGTCGGCTCAGCGGGGGCCCGCTGCGCCACCATCAGCCGCTGCACGGCCTGGTTGCCCAGGGTGCGCTGAAGGCTGACGGCATTATGTGGTGTCACCTGCGGCGCAGCGCGGCCGCGCAGCACATCGGCGTGCGCCGACAGGCGTTCCTGCTCCTCCACCGGGGTGGCCACTTTTTTACGCTGAAGAGGCTGTTTTTGTTTCATAGGCTGGCTCCTCCCTGGGTGGCCGGGCTGTGCAATTGTTCATAATATTCTATCATTTTCACCGGCGTATGCCAACTTTTTTAATCAAATTTTACAACGGCGGGCCGGCGCGTAAGGTTAGTGGCTAACACACCCCGGCCCGATGAGCGTTTCCTCAGTGATGCTGGCAGGCGGGCCGGCGGCGTGGCACACTCAGGCGTTAAAAAATGAATACAGGAGTTCTTGATGCGCCTTGGTCTGATGGTGGGTTATTCTGGTAAAACTTTTGAACTGCCCGTAGCGATGCTTCAGGAAGCGGATCGCCTGGGGTATTACGCCGTGTGGACTTCGGAGGCGTATGGCAGCGATGCCATCACCCCGCTGGCGTGGGCCGGGGCGCTCACCCGGCAGATTAAACTGGGCACGGCCATCATGCAAATGCCGGCCCGCACGCCGGCGATGACGGCCATGACGGCCATGACGCTGGATGCCCTCTCCGGCGGGCGCATGGTGCTTGGTCTGGGGTTGTCGGGGCCGCAGGTGGTGGAAGGCTGGCATGGCCAGCCCTACGGCAAGCCGCTGGCCAAAACCCGCGAATACGTCAGCATTTTGCGGACGATCTTCCAGCGCGAGCAGCCGCTGGAACACAATGGCGAAGCGTACCAGATTCCGTATCAGGGGCCGGATGCCAGCGGCCTGGGCAAGCCGTTGAAGAGCATCCTGCACGGCCGCCCGGACATCCCGATCTATCTGGCTTCCATCGGCCCGAAGAACGTGGAACTGACGGCCGAGATTGCCGATGGCTGGCTGCCCATCTTCTTCTCGCCGGAGCGCTACGGCCAGAGCTACGAAGCGTTTGTCGCGGCCGGGCTGGCGAAGGCCGGCGGCGACAAAACCATCGACCAGTTCGACATTGCCCCCACCGTGACGGTGGTGGTGGAGGATGACCTGGCGATGGCGTATAACGTGGTGCGGCCGCAGCTTGCGCTGTATATCGGCGGCATGGGGGCGAAGGACAAAAATTTCTACAACGATCTGGCGCGGCGCTACGGCTTTGAAGAAGCCGCCGAAACCATTCAGGCGCTGTATCTGGAAGGCAAAAAGGGCGAGGCCATCGCCGCCGTGCCGGATGCGCTGGTGGATGCGGTGGCGCTGGTGGGCAGCCGGGCCCGCATCAAAGACCGGCTGCAACTGTGGCAGCACAGCGCCATCACCACGCTGAACATCACCACCTTTGATGTGGACGTGGTGCGGATGATGGCGGAACTGGTGCTGTAGCGGGCGGGGGTCAGCCTTTGCCCGCACCCTGTTTCCCTCTCCCCCAGGCGAGGGACGCGGAAAACCTCGGCCGGCCCTGCACCCCTTCGCCCCCTGGGAGAAGGGGCCGGGGGATGAGGGCAAAAGAATTTAACGCAGAGGCGCAGAGACACAGAGAAAAGAGAACAAACGTCGGCCCGCCCTTCGCCCCACGGGAGAAGGGGCCGGGGGATGAGGGCAAAAAAGATTAACGCAGAGGCGCAGAGGCACGGAGAAAAGAGGGAAAACAACCGCGGCCGCCCGTGGTAGGGGCCGGGGGATGAGGGCGCAGGATGCAGCGCACCGGCAAGGCGGCATTGTCGAAGCGGGCTTTGCTCACTACAATGCTGCGTTATATTGCCAGCCCGGCTGCCGGGCAGCACGGCGGGGCCGCCTGTCCCCCCGCCGCGGACGGTTTAGACGTGCCAGGAATGCACCTGTGAAGCTATCTATTATTACCACACTCTATTATTCTGCGCCCTACCTGCCAGAATTTTACCGGCGCGTCTTCAACACCGCGCAAACCCTCACCGCCGACATCGAGCTGGTGCTGGTGAACGACGGCTCCCCGGATGACTCGCTGGCGCTGGCCCGCCGCCTGTATGAACAGGATGCGCGGGTGCTGGTGGTGGATTTAGCCCGCAATTTTGGCCATCACCGCGCCATCATGACCGGGCTGGCCTACTGCACCGGCGATCTGGTCTTCCTCATTGATTGTGACCTGGAAGAAGCGCCGGAGACGCTGACGCAGTTTTACGCCGCCCTCCACGCCGACCCGGCCGCGGATGTGGTGTACAGCGTGCAATCCCGGCGGCAGGGGCCCGCCCTGCGCCGCATCCCCGGCGACCTGTACTACCGCCTGGTGAATTACCTGTCCGAATTTAAGGTGCCGCGCAACATTTTGATGACGCGGCTGATGACGCGCCGCTACGTGCAGGCGCTGCTGCTGCACCGCGAGCAGCTTTTTTCCATCGAGGGGCTGTGGGAGATGACCGGCTACAAACAAATCCCCATCACCATCGACAAAACGTTTAAAGGCACCTCCACCTACAGCCTGGGCAAAAAGCTGTGGCTGGCGCTGTATGCCATCACCGCCATGAGCAGCAAACCGCTGATCGGCATTGCCTGGCTGGGCCTGCTGATGATCGTGCCTTCCGGCGCGGTGATCGTGCTGCTGCTGTTGCAGCGGCTGACGGGCTATACCGATGTGGAAGGCTGGACTTCGCTGCTGGCTTCGCTGTGGTTCCTCAGCGGGCTGATCATTTTTATCCTGGGGATCATCGCCATTTACATCTCGGTCATTTTCACCGAGACCAAACCGCGCCCCTATACCATCGTCCGCGAGGTGTACCGGCACCATGCCGAAGCGGGGCCGGCGGCCCCGCCGCGCAGCGCGGCGCTCACCGAAAGCCGCTGAGGCGGCCACCATCCTGTTCATCAACACGCTGGCATACGAAAGGCGAACCCCTGTGGCATCTGTCGATGACGCACTGAAAGGCCTGCAAGACTTTTTTGATCGTACCATTAAGACGCACGGGGCCGACCCGCGCGGCGTGGACTGGAAATCGCCGGCGGCGCAGGAAGTGCGCTTTGACCAGCTTTTAAAACTGCACACCGATGCCGCGCAGCCCTTCAGCCTGGTGGATTATGGCTGTGGCTACGGGGCGCTGGTGGGCTATTTGCAGGCGCGGGGCTATGCCTTCACCTACACCGGCTACGATATGACCCCCGCCGTGATCGACACCGCCCGCGCCACCTGGGGCGCGGTGCCCGGCTGCACCTTCACCACCCGGCTGGACGACGTGCCCCCGGCGGATTACGTCGTCGGCAGCGGCCTGTTTAACATGAAATTCGCCGCCACCCCGGTCGATGCCTGGTATGACCACATGCTGGCCACCATCGAGATCATGTGGGGGCGGGCGCAGCAGGGGCTGGCCTTCAACGCGCTCACCGCCTATTCTGACCCGGAATACATGCGTGCAGACCTGTATTATCCCGACCCGTGCCGGCTCTTTGACCACTGCAAACGCCGGCTCAGCCGCCAGGTGGCGCTGCTGCATGATTATGGCCTGTACGATTTTACCCTGCTGGTACGCCGGGAACCCGCCTGAATGAGCCGCTGATGACGATCTTAACGGAAGGGCCGCGCCGCGTGAACTGGATGGGCTTTCTTTACATCGCCCTCACCATTCTTTTTACTGTCTACGGGCAACTGGTCATTAAGTGGCAGGTGGATTTGGCCGGGGCGTTCCCGGCCGAGACGACCGAGCGCGTGCTGCACATCCTGCGGCTGCTGCTGAACCCGTGGGTCATCTCCAGCTTTGCCGCCGCGTTCATCGCGTCGCTGTTCTGGATGGCCGCCATGACGCAGTTCGACCTCAGCTTTGCCTATCCTTTCATGAGCCTGTCCTATGTGCTGGCCATGGTGCTGTCGTTTGTGCTGCTGCATGAGCCGGTGACGGTGAATAAAATCGCGGGGACGCTGGTCATCGTCATCGGGCTGGTCATTATCACCCGCTAGCCGGCCGCCGTGCCGGAGTGAGGCCGCATGTTTAATCGGATTGATCCACGCGGGGCCCTGGGGTTGTTGATCGTGGTGCTGGCGACGGTGGCGCTGCTGCTGCCGCCCCTCATCCACTGGCGCGACCTGGGCGATTTTGCCGCCCACGCGGCTTACATCGACCGGATGCTGGCGCGGGAGCCGGGCATTTTGAACGAAGTGCCCAATTTTATGTACCATCTTCTGGTGATCGCGCTCAACCGGCTGCTGCCGGGGGCACCGCTGGCGACGGTGAAGGTGGAGGTGGCGCTGGGGCTGTATGTGCTGCTGGCGGCCACGCTGCACGTCTGCTGCCGCCGCATTTTAGACCCCTACACCTGGCGCAGCGAACTGGTGGCGGTGGTGGTGACGCTGGCGCTGCTGGTCATCGCGCCGGTGTTCTTCCTCACGCCGCAGACGACGTATTTCGGCTATTTTGCGCCTTACGTGTACCACAACCCCACGCAAATTCCGCTGCGGCCGTTTTCGCTGCTGCTGTTTCTGGCGGCGGTGGCGGTGTTTACCCCGCTGTGGCCGCGCCCGGCCCGGTCGGCGACGCTGGCCACGCGGCCGCATCCGCAGCGCCAGCGCCTGCTGCGGGCGGGGCAGGTGGTGGCGGTGGCCGGCCTCAGCGTGGCCAGCCTGCTCAGCAAGCCCGCCTTTGTGATGATCCTGCTGCCGGCGCTGGCCGTGGTGACGCTGGTGCAGCGGGTGCGCCGCCGGCCCATCGACTGGCTGCTGCTGGTGGCCGGGATCGGCGTGCCGGCGGTGGGGCTGCTGGGCTACCAGGCGCTGACGTACAGCGCGGGCGGGCTGGCGCTGGAGCCGCTGCGGACGTTTTACGAATGGTCGCTGCACTATGACCCGGAGGCGCAGGCGCTGCTGCCGCTGAAGCTGGTGCTGTCGGTGCTGTTCCCGCTGGTGGTGTATGCGCTGTACTGGCCGCAGTCACGGCACAGCCTGCTGCTGAACCTGGCGTGGCTGTGCTTCGCCGCCGGCGCAGCTTATGCGTACCTGTTCGTGGATACGGGGGAACCGGCGGCCGGCAACCTCATCTGGAACGCCCAGATTGGCGCGTTCATCCTGCACCTGGCCACGGCGCTGTACTGGGTGCAGTATCTGCCGCGCCGCCGCGAGGAACTGCGCCCCGGCTGGCGCTTTTTCGTGGGCGGGGCCGCGCTGGCGCTGCACGTCAGCGCCGGCGGGGTGTGGTATGCGCTGCACCTGCGGGCCACCTGGCCCGAGATCATCTAT
This sequence comes from Anaerolineae bacterium, assembly GCA_025454495.1. GTDB lineage: Bacteria > Chloroflexota > Anaerolineae > Aggregatilineales > Phototrophicaceae > JALHOR01. The sequence goes on along the minus strand of JALOOI010000186.1, from coordinate 1,733 downwards.
ACCGCATGGTAAACGCCGCTTCTGCGCGGGCGCGGGCGCTGCGTCGGTGGGCCGGGCGCGGGCTGGCGGCGCTGCTGCTGCTGCTGCTGCCGCTGCTGCTGACGAATGCGCTGCTGTGGCTGTTCCACGGTGCCACCGTGGCGCAGCTTACGCCGGTGTGGAGCGACGAAATCATTTACTGGCATGAAGCGCTCACCTTTGCCCGCGCCGGCTTCGACGGCGGCTATTATGCCGTGCATGAAGTGCCCGCGCCGCTGGCGCAATTTCGCTTTAATGCCTGGGGGCCGTTTGTGCCGGCGTTTTACGGCAGCTTCGCCGCCCTGTTCGGCTGGCCGCCGGCCGCCGTGCCCGTGGTCAATTTGCTGGTGGGCGGGGCGGGGCTGGTGGCGCTGCTGGCCGCGGATGGCTGGCGCTGGCGGACGCTGCTGGTTGCGCCGGGGCTGCTGCTGCTGAGCATTCCCATGCTCATTTTTGCGCCGGCGGCCATGCTGGAACGCACACAGCACGGCGTGGCGCTGCTGGTGGCGGCGGCGCTGGTGGCGTGGCGGCGACAGCCCACGGCCGGGCGGGCGTGGGGGCTGGCCGCGCTGCTGGCCGCGGCCGCGCTGCTGCGGATGACGTGGGCGCTGCTGTTTTTGCCACTGTGCTGGCAGATGTTCCCGGCCCACTGGCGCGGGCGGGCGGCGGCGCTGGTCGTCAGCGGCGGGCTGCTGCTGGCCTTTTTGCTGCTCAACCAGCTCACCGCGTCGCCCTATCCCTCCGTGCTGAGCAATATCCTCACCCTGGCCACCACCGATCCCGCGGCGGCCGGGGGGGCGCTGCTGGCCAGCATCGGCGAGAGCCTGGCGTATATGCTGCGCGGCCACCCGCTGGAAGTGCATCAGCGGGCCCAGGTGCTGCTGGCGGCGGGGTGGGTGCTGGCGGGGCTGGCGTGGGGCGGCCGGCGCGGCACCCTGACGGCCGAAAAGGCGCGGCGGCTGGTGTGGTGTGCGTATGCGCTGCTGGCCATCTTCGTGCTCAATGTGCTGCTGTATGATTTCTTCGACTGGCGCGATTACCGGGTGATCGCCCCGTATCTGGTGCTGGTGCTGGCGCTGGCGTGGCTGTGGCGGCTGCGCGGCCTGCTGGCGCTGCTGCTGCTGACGACGCTGCCGCTGCTGCCCACGGCCTATCTCACCTTCCGCGCGTGGTCAGCGGATTATGTGCAGCCAGAGCGCCGGGCGCAGGTGGTGGCGCTGGCGGGCACCTGGGATGACGTGCTGCGGTATCAGCCGGGGGCGGAGCCGTGGTGCAATACGGTGCTCAGCACGCTGCGTTATTTCTTTGCGGATACGGGCGTGCTGCTGACGCTGCCGCCGGGCCTGGGCATCACCATGATTCTGGATGAAAACGCGCAGCCGTTCCCGCCACAATCTGCCTATTTGCTGCTGGACAGCGGGTTTTATGAGCGCCATGGGGGTCGGCTGCGGCTGGCGTGGCTGCGTGATGTGCCCGGCGGGGCGCTGTATCGCAATCTGGCGCGCACCTGCGGGCCGCCGTAGCGCCGGCCATGCTATAATGCGCGTAGCCCACGGCTGTTCAGGAGTGCCCGTATGACGCTCACGCCAACCGTAACCCCAACCGCAACCGTGCCTGCGGCTCAGCCGGCACAGCCGCAGACGGCCGCCGAGTTTGATGCCTGGGCGCTGCGGCCGGAAAATGCCGCGCAGACCTTCGAGTGGATCGCCGGAGCC
>JALOOI010000185.1 GCA_025454495.1 Anaerolineae bacterium | reverse complement strand
CTTTACCTTCAGTTATCCGGCCGGCTGGACGCTGACCGAAGGTAACAATTCTGTCCAGTTGAACCAGGATGGCGCGACCATCGTCTTTTATGGCCCGGAGAACCTGGCCCGGGTCTTCGCCGGCATGACCTTCGACGATGATGCCGCCGCGCTCACCTTCTTTGTGGAGCGCGTGGGGCTGGAAACCGGCGAGCACATGGGTGATATGACCCCGGTCGCCGGTGAACTGGCCCGTACCCATGTAACCCTGGCCCGCCGCGATCAGGAAGGCATCGCCGTCCTGCTGGATGTGGGCCATGGCCGCCAGATGATCGCCACCTACCTGCACGGTGAAACGGCCGATGTGCCCGCCTTCGCCGAAGTCGTCGCCAGCCTCAGCTATCCCGGTGATCTGGTGGATGTGGCGCTCAGCAACAGCGATTTCTCCATCCTGGTGGCGGCTGTGCAGGCGGCCGGGCTGGAAGAAACGCTGCGTACCGGCACCTTCACCGTCTTTGCCCCCACCAACGCCGCCTTTGAAGCCGCGCTGGCTACCCTGGGGCTGACGGCCGAGCAGGCGCTGGCCGATACCGCCACCCTCACCAGCATCCTCACTTACCATGTGGTAGAAGGCGTGGTAACTTCGGCGGATGTACAGCCCGGCAAAGTGACCACCGTCCAGGGCGACCCGCTGACGATCCGCGTGCGCGGCGACCAGGTGCGCGTGAACAATGCCCGCGTGGTGGCGGTGGATGTGCCGGCCTTCAACGGCGTGATCCATGTGATTGACAGCGTGCTGCTGCCGCCGGCCATTGAAACCCCGCTGATCGCCGCGCAGCTCCCGGAACTGCTGGCCCGCAGCGCCACCTTCAGCGATAAATTCACCTTCAGCTACCCGGTGGGCATTGAACCGGCCTTCAACAACGATGTGGCCGAACTGAAGCGCAATGAAGCCACCCTGCTGGTCTACGGCCCCACCGCCTATACCCGCGTGGCCGGCGCAGTCGCCCATGCCGATGACCAGGCCGCGCTGACCTTCTTCCTGGATCGCGTGGGGGGCTATGAACCCGGTGCCGCCATCACCGAAGGCCTGGGCGATAATGTGCTGGCCGCCAGCGCCGTTAGCCTGCCGCGCCGCCAGCAGGAGGGCCAGGCCTACCTCATCGACCTGAAGAATAACCGCGTCGGCGTGGTGGTGGCCCTCAGCGGCCGCGATGCCTTCAGCCTGGCCGTGCGCGACTTCCTGCAAGCCAAAACGCTGGATACGCTGGCCTACCCGCCCGATCTGGTCGATGTGGCTTCGTCCAATTCCAACTTTACCCTGCTGGTTTCCGCGGTTGCTGCCGCCGGCCTGGTGGATACCCTGCGCGATGGTGAATTCACCGTCTTCGCCCCCACCAATGCCGCTTTCTCTGCCGCGCTGGATCAACTGGGTGTGACGACCGCGCAGCTTCTGGAAAATACCGAACTGCTCACCAGCATCCTCACCTACCATGTGGTGCCCGGCACCGTGCTGTCTACCGACCTGGTGGAAGGCGATGTGACCACCGTCAACGGGGCCCCCATCACCATCAGCCTGGCCAATGGCCCGCAGGTGAACGGCATCAACATCGTCACCGCTGATCTGACGGCGGCCAACGGCGTGATCCACGTCATTGATGGCGTGCTGGTGCCGCCGCTGTGTGTCATCAGCACTGACCAGGTGGATACCATTCGGATGCGCGTGGGCCCCGGCACTAACCGGGCGGCGGTGGCCTTCCTGCCCGCCGGCGTGTCCATTGATGCCATTGGCCAGTTCACCACCGAAGCCGGCGACACCTGGTATTCGCTGGACCTGGCCGCGGCCGGAGCGCCGCCCGCGGCGGCCGCGGCCTGGGTGCTGGCGGCCGATGTCACCGTGACCGGCGCGGGCTGTGCCCTGGTGCCTGCCACCGAATAGCCCTCTGGTACTGAATCGCCCAGCGAGACAGGGGTATCTGTAAGGATACCCCTGTTTTGTTGGGACATACGCCCTATAATGGCGCTTCTGTAGCCGTCTAGCGAACCTGTATGCGCCATGATGACACCTTCTCTCTCCATCGTGATTCCGGTGTACAACAGCGAAGCCAGCGTGGGGCAGGTGGTGGATGCGCTGGCGCAGGTCTTGCCCGGCGTGGCCGGCGCGTATGAAATTATCCTGGTGGAAGATGGCAGCCCCGACCAGAGCTGGCAGAGCCTGCTGGCGGCGCGGCAGCGTTACCCCTTTGTGCGCGTCATCCGGCTGATGCGTAATTATGGCCAGCACAACGCGCTGCTGTGCGGCATTCGCGCCGCCCGCTATGCGCTCATCGTGACCATGGATGACGACATGCAGCACCCGCCGGAGAGCCTGCCGCTGCTGCTGGCCGCCCTCACCGCTGACGTGGACGTGGTGTATGGCAGCCCGGAACGCCAGCGCCATGGCCTGCTGCGCGATGTGGCCTCGGAAGTGACCAAACTGGTGTTGCAGGGGGCCATGGGCGCAGAGACCGCCCGCAACATCAGCGCGTTTCGCCTGTTTCGCACGCCGGTACGCCAGGCCTTTGTAGAATTTTACGGCCCCTATGTGAACCTGGACGTGCTGCTCACCTGGGGCACCCGGCGCTTTGCCCGCATCACCATTCCGCATCGCACGCGCCTGGTGGGCCAGTCCAATTACACCCTGACGAAGCTCATCACCCACACCTTTAACATGGTGACGGGCTTTAGCACGCTGCCGCTGCAACTGGCCAGCCTGCTGGGCTTCACGCTGACGCTGTTCGGGCTGCTGCTGCTGTTCTATATCATCGTCGTCCGCATCCTCATTTTTGGTTATGATGTGCCCGGCTTCACCTTTCTGGCTTCCATCATCGCCGTCTTTGCCGGGGCGCAAATGTTCACCCTGGGCATCATCGGTGAATACCTGGCGCGGATGCATTTTCGCATCATGGATAAGCCCTCTTATGTCATCCGCGAGCAGATTGACCCTGCCGGTACCGAAAGCGACCAGCCCCGATGAGCGAACCGGACGCACCCTGCCAGTGGCTGGACTGGGATTCGGCCTTTTTCGGCTGGCGCATCGCCCGTGTGAACGGCGACCGGCTGGATGCCGCGCGGCTGGCGGCTGTGGATGCCTGGTGCGCGGCGCAGCGCATTGACTGCCTGTACCTGCTGGCCGACCCCGCCGACCCGGCCACCATTCGTCTGGCGGAGGCGGGGCAGTTTCGCCTTCAGGATGTGCGGCTGACCCTGGCCATCACCGCGCCGGCCGCGCTGCCGCCGCCGGAGCCGGCCCCGGAACGGGTGACGCTGCGCCCGGCCCGCCCCGCCGACCTGGACGTGCTGCGCGAGACCGCCCGCCACGCCTACACCCATTCGCGCTTTTACAACGATCCGCACTTCACCCCGGCGCAATCCGCCGCGCTGTACGATACCTGGCTCACCCGCAGCCTCACCGAAACCGGCTATGCCGATATGACCTTCGTCGCGGAAGTGGACGCGGTGCCGGCCGGCTACATCGTCTGCCACCTGCACCCGGCCACCCGCCTGGGGGTGATCGGCCTGGTGGGGGTGGTGGAGACGGCCCGCGGGCAGGCGGTGGGGCAGCGGCTGGTGCTGCACGCGCTGGACTGGTTCTGGCAGCAGGGCATGGCCGGTGTGCAGGTGACGACGCAGGGCCGCAACCTGGCCGGGCAGCGCCTGTATCAGCGCTGCGGCTTCCTCACCCACAGCCTGCTGCTGTGGTATCATCGCTGGTCGACAGAAACGCCCCGGTCATGATATTGTAGGGCCGGCGCAGCGTGATGCCGGCCGCCACGCCGTCTTTATCGGCCACCCACCAGGATCAAACACCTTATGGATGCTGCAATTCCCTTCAACAAACCAGCCCTCATGGGCCAGGAAATGGCCTATATTCAGGAAGCGCTCGGCGGGCAGCTTCATATCTCCGGCGATGGCCAGTACACGAAAAAATGCCATACCTACCTGGAGCAGCACCTGCCCGGCGTACACAAAGCCCTGCTCACCACCTCCTGCACCCATGCGCTGGAGATGGCCGCGCTGCTGCTGGATATTCAGCCCGGCGATGAAGTCATCATCCCCGCCTTTACCTTCGTCAGCACCATCAACGCTTTTGTGCTGCGCGGGGCGCGGCCGGTCTTTGCCGATGTGCGCCCGGATACGCTGAACCTGGATGAAACGAAGCTGGAAGCGCTCATCACGCCGCGCACGCGGGCCGTGGTGCCGGTGCATTATGCCGGCGTGGCCTGCGAAATGGCCACCATCATGGACATCGCCCGCCGGCACGGGGTGGCGGTGGTGGAAGATAACGCCCATGGCCTGTTTGCGAAGTATCACGGGCAGTACCTGGGCACCTTTGGCGTGCTGGCCACCCAGAGTTTTCATGAAACCAAAAATTTTACCTGCGGCGAAGGCGGGGCCCTGCTGGTGAACACGGCCACCTATGCCGAACGCGCCGAAATCATCCGCGAGAAGGGCACCAACCGCAGCCGCTTCTTTCGCGGCCAGGTGGACAAATACACCTGGGTGGATGTTGGCTCCAGCTATTTGCCTTCCGACATGCTGGCGGCCTTCCTGTACGCGCAGCTTGAACAGCGCGACACCATCCAGGCGCTGCGGGCCGCCGTGTGGCACGGCTATCATGAACGGCTGGCCGACTGGGCCGAGGAGCATCATGTGCAGCTTCCCACCGTCCCGGCCGGGGTGGAGCAGGCCTACCACATGTATTATCTGCTGCTGCCGTCGCTGGCGGTGCGGACGAAGATGATTGCCCATTTAAAGGCGCAGGGTATTCAGAGCGTGTTTCATTATTTGCCGCTGCACCTGTCGGACATGGGGCGGCAGTATGGCGGGGCGGCGGGGGATTGCCCGGTGACGGAGAGCGCCAGCGACCGGCTGCTGCGGCTGCCGTTTTACAATACGCTGGCCGCCGCCGATATAGACCGGGTGGCGGCGGCGCTCCACAGCTTCACCGACTGGCACTGAGGCGGCCGGGGCCGCCCCGCGCCTTAACCGTTGAGGTCGCCCAGTAAATCCAGCAGTTCCTGGTCCACAAACGGCGACAGCCCGCCTTTTTTGCGCCGCAGCACCCGGTAGAACACGACATCGGCATAGCCGTCTTTTTCGCGTTTTACCGGGGCCCGTTCACATTCAAACATCTCCTCCACCTGCTCATAGGTGGCCTGGCTGATGATGATTTCGCCGGGGCCGGCCTGCTCTTGCAGGTATTTGCAGATGATGGTGGCCTCGCCCATGGCGGCGAATTCTTTGCGCTCTTTGCCGCCCACGTTCCCCAGCACGGCCGGCCCGGTGTGAATGCCGATGCCGTAAAAGAGGCGCTCCTCTTCCGGCATAATTTCGTGCTGCGCGTGCAAATCCATCACCAGCGCCAGGGCGGATTGCACCGCGCGGGCGGCGTGGTCGGGCTGCGGGTTCAACTGGGTGTTGTACAGGCCGGTGACGGCATCGCCCATGTATTTATCGACGATGCCTTCATACAGGTTGATGGCATCGCTGGCCAGGCTGAGATATTTGTTGATGACGGTCATCAATTCTTCGGGCTGAAGTTTTTCGCTGAAGCTGGTAAACCCGCGCACATCGGCGAACAGGGCGGTAATTTCGCGCTCCTGGCCGCGCACGTCAATCTCTTCGACATTTTTGATGTTCTCCACCAGCGCCAGCGGCAGGTAGCGCCGCACTTCCGCCAGTTGCGATTCGCGCTGGAGCTGTTCGGTGATGTCATCCAGCACGATGGCCACGCCCTGCACCAGCCCTTCGGCATCCAGCAGCGGGCTAACGTTCACCGTCCAGATGCGCGGCTCGCCGCGGGCGGCTTCCATACTGATGCGAAACGGCCGCGTGGCCCCGCCGGCGCGGGCGGTCTCCAGCGCTTTCTGGAAGGCCGGGTCAACCACCGGCAGCACCTGCGTCAGCAGTTCGGCGCGTAAATCGTCATGGTGCAGCAGTTCCCCGGCGGCGGCATTGTGGATGAGGATGCGCCCTTCCAGGTCGGTGGTGATGATGCCGCTGGCGATGGAGGTGAAAATATTCCGCATCCGGTCGCGCAGTTGTGTTACCTGGGCTATGCTGCTGCGGGCCGATTCAAACAGGCGGGCGTTTTCGATGGCCACGGCGGCCTGGGAGGCGAAAGCGTTCAAAATCTCCAGGTCAGATGTTTTGAACAGGTTCACCAGAAAGCGATTATCGCAGTACACCACGCCGATCACATCATCGCGCACTTTAAGCGGCACGGCCATGATGCTGCGCAGCGCAAAGCCCACCACGCTCTCGCTGCCGGAAAATTGCGAATCCGCGCTGGCATTATCGGTCAGCACCGGCTCGCCCGTATCGGCCACCCGGTTCACGATGGAACGGCTGACCACCAGCCCCTTGCTGCCATCCAGTTGCGATTGATCCATCCCGCGGGCGACGGTGAATTCCAGGTCGCCGGTGCTGCGATTTTTGAGCACGATATAACCGCGCTCCGCGCCGGTGAGGGCAATTACGGTATCCATCACCTGCGTTAGCACTTCATCGGTGGTCTGCGAAGAATTGATGAGGGCGGAATTGGCCGCCAGCGCCCGCAGCGAGCGCAGTTCAAAGCGGGCATTGATGGCCGCCACCTTCAGCCCGTCCAGGTGCTTCTTCAGCGTCCGCATACTGTCCAGCGCCCCGGACGGCAAATTCACCCCGCGCTGGCGCAGCATATCGCGCTGCTGGCGCAGCAAATTGGTGACATCGTTCAGGCGGCGGTCAAGCTGGCGCAGCGTTTCCTCCACGCCATTATCGGCCGGGCCGGCGTTGACATCAGGCTGGTCACTCATGCGCGAAACACCTCAAAGATACGAGTTTGCTGGGTACGTCCCTTCACCTGAATGGGGCTGCGCTCGGTGAGGGTGATGGCCGGCGGGCCGGCCGGCAGCGCTTCCAGGCTGGCGCGGGTATTTTCGCTGATGATGATTTGCCCGGCGGCGGCATTTTCTTCCAGGCGCTTGGCCAGGTTGATGGTATCGCCGATGGCGGTAAAATCGCGCCGGGTGAGGCTGCCCACGTTGCCCAGGGTGCAAATGCCGGTGTGGATGCCCAGGCGATAATAATGCGGCTGCGGCTGAATGCCCAGTTGCCGGTACAGCGCCACGAAGCCCTCGCGCATTTGCAGGGCGCAGTCCACCGCGTGGCGGGCATGGTCGGGCATGGGGTTCAACTGGGTGTTGTAGAGCGCCATCACCTCGTTGCCCATGTATTTGTCGATCACGCCGCGGGTGGCGTAAATGCAGCCGGTGGCCACCCCCAGGAAGGTATTCAGCAAATCCATCACTTCGCGCGGGGGGATGTCCTTAAACGAGCTGAGGGGGCGCACTTCCACGAACATACAGGTCACTTCGCGGCGTTCCCCGCCCAGGGCCAGCCGGCTGATGGTGTGAATGCTGTCCACCAGTTCCGGCGGCAGATAATTTTTGATGACGCGCAACTGCTGCGCGTTTTCGATCTGGCTGGTGACATCATCCAGCACCACCGCCACGCCCTGCGTCACGTCCTCCAGGTCTTTGAGGGGCGACAGCTTCATGCTGATGGCCACCCGCCGATCCTGCACCTGAAGTTCGCCTTCCACCAGGGCCGGCTCGCTTTTCTGGCGCACGCTGTCCAGATAATCGCCCAGGTCGGCGGTGATGCGCGGCAGCACTGCGCCCAGGTCTTTGCCCACCGTTTGCGCGGCGCTGCGGCTGAGGATGCGCTCGGCGGCGCGGTTGAACGTCTGCACCACATCGTCGGCATCGGTGGCCACAATGCCGCTGCCGACGGACGAAAACACATTGTCCATCAGCACTTTCACCTGGGTAATCTCGGCCAGCAGGTTCTGGATGTCCTCATACAAAAAGGCGTTGGCGATGGCCACCGCGGCCGTATTGGCGAAGGCCAGCAGCAAATTTTTCTCGCGCTCCTGGAATACGCCGGATTGCCAGCGGTTATCCACATACACCACGCCGATAAAATCATCCTTGTACAGCAGCGGCACACACAGCACCGAGCGCAGGGCCAGGCTGGCGATGCTCTCTTTTTGTTGCAGGCGATCATCCTGGAAGGCGTTATCGGCCAGCAGGGCCTGGCGGGTGGTGGCCACATGCTTCAGGATGGTCTGGCTCACCTGGGGGCGGCTGGTGGCGGCCCGCGGGTTCAGCGCATCTTCGCGCACCACGCGGAATTCCAGGTCGCCGGTGTCTTTGTTCACCAGGATGATATAGCCACGTTCCGCCCGCGTGAGCGCGATGACAATATCCATCGCCTGCTCCAGCACCGTATCCACCTGGAGCGTGGTGGTGATCTTCGCGGAGACCTCGGCCAGGGCCCGCAGTTGCCCCAGTTCGGTCACATCGTTCACCAGCAGGTTTTCCATCGACCGCAGATCATGCTGCATCCCGGTCAGGGTGGTGGTAACCAGCGGCGGCAGGCTCATCCCGCGCTGTTTCAGGATTGTTTTTTGGGCTTCCAGCGAAGCCAGCACTTCATCCAGGACGCTGCGGGCCTGCTGTAATTCGCGCAGGGCCCCGGAGCGCGTTGTATTTTCCGGGGTAGACACTTTAAATGACTCCATCAGGAAAAAGCT
>JALOOI010000019.1 GCA_025454495.1 Anaerolineae bacterium | reverse complement strand
CTTCCATACCTCTTCGCACGAACTGGCGCAACAGGTGCGACTGCTGCTGCTGCAATTCGGCATTCATGGGCGCATTTATACGTCCGGGCGAGAAAAAGACCTCTCTTATGATGGGCGCTCGATGTATGGTACTGGCATTAAATACGATGTTGTCGTGATGAATGAAGGCATTCCCCGCTTTTACAGTGAGATTGGCCTCAGCCACCCGACGAAAGCCGCCCGCCTGAAGGAGATTGCTGAGAATTACTACTTCATGGGCGGGACATGGCTGGCTTCGGTGGTGTCCGTGGAAGATACCGGCCGCGAAGAAGATGTGTTCGATGTGTACGAACCTGATACACTCACATGGTTCACTAATGGGGTGAGCAACCTTTAGGTGCCTGGTCAGTCTGTAACCTGGGAGCGCTGAATCTGGCGGTGTTTTACGATGAACGGGCGCATGATGTGGACTGGCCGAAGCTGGATCAGGCGGTGCGCTATGCCACCCGTTTCCTGGATAACGTCATCGACAGCACGCCGTATTTCTTCGAGCAGAATAAGCAGATGCAGCTTTCGGAACGGCGCGTGGGCCTGGGCACCATGGGCATCGCGGAATTGATGATTAAGTGCGGCGTGCGCTACGGCAGCGATGAATCGGTGGATTTTATCGACCGGGTGTACAAAGCCATTGCCATCAGCGCCTACGAAACTTCGGCGCAGCTCGCCCAGGAAAAAGGTGCCTTCTCGCAGTTTGATGCGGAGAAATTCCTGGAAAGCGGCTTTATGCAGCAAATGCCCGCCGACATCCGCGCGAAGATTGCCGCCCAGGGCATTCGTAACGTCACCCTGCTGACGCAGGCCCCCACCGGCACCACCGGCACCATGGTCAACACGTCCACCGGCATCGAGCCGTTCTTCTCCTGGGTGTACTATCGCAAGAGCCGCCTGGGGCTGCATGAGGAAAAAATGCCCATCGCCCAGGAATGGCTGGATCGTCACCCCGGCGAAACCAGACTGCCGGATTATTTCGTGACGGCCATGGAACTCAGCCCGGAAGAACATGTGAAGGTGCAGGGAGCCTTCCAGCGCTGGATCGACAGCGCCATCAGCAAGACCTGCAACGTGCCCCATCATTACACGGTGGAGCAGGTGGGCGAACTGTATCGCCAGATGTATGACCTGGGCTGCAAGGGGGGCACCATCTACCGTGATGGCAGCCGCGATGAACAGGTGTTGATGCTGAAGGGCGACAACCGGGCCGAGAGCGAAATGGCCGATGTAAAAGGCAAAAAGAGCGACGCGCCGGCCGCGAAGAAGGAAGACAAAATCGAACAGGTGGCCACGCCGCACCGCGTGTACCCGCGCCCGGCCCTGCTGCATGGCTCCACCGTCAGCTTTAAAACGCCGTTTGGCACCTCCTACATCACCATGAACAGCGATGAGCAGGGGAACCCGTTTGAGTGCTTCATCACCGTGGGCAAGGCCGGCAGCGATGTGCAGGCGGATGCCGAAGCGATGGGGCGCATGATCTCGCTGCAACTGCGGACGACCGCGCCGCACAACCGCCGCGAGATGCTGCGGCTGATCGTGGATCAGTTGCAGAACATTGGCGGGGCGCGGCCGGTGGGCTTCGGGCAGCAGCGCGTGCTGTCGCTGCCGGATGCGGTGGCCCAGGCGCTGCAAATGCACTACTTCACCCAGGATGTGCCGCGCCAGCTTGGTCTGTTCGGCAATGGCGGCAGCCCGGCGGAAGCCGCCCCTGCGCCTGTGCTGCCGGCGAAAACGCTGGAGGAGCTGCCGATTGAAATACGGGCGGATGGCACCATCGCCGGCGCGGACATGTGCCCGGAATGCGGCACGGTGTCGCTGGTGCGGGCCGAAGGCTGCCGCCGCTGCCTGACCTGCGATTACACCGAATGCTGATGATGGGCCGGCCGGGTCTTTGAAGCGCCGACGAGGGGTGATCGTCATCGTCATCGCGGTTGCGGTGACGGTTGCGGTTGCCCCCGCCGGCGGGCCGGGTCATGAATCGGCGGGCATTGTGTGGTAGCATAGCCGCATGATGTCCTTCCGTTTACGACTCCGGCGATGGTTGCGCGTGCTGCTGTGGTTGATGGCCCTCTGGCTGGTATTCTGCGTGTGCCTGATGGCCTGGGTGTACGCTTATGGCCGCGCCGGCCGGCCGCAGCCGGCCGATGTCATCATTGTGCTGGGGGCTGGCCTGCGGGCGGATGGCTCCCCCGGCTTTGCCCTCACCCGCCGCGCCGAACACGCTGCCGACCTGTGGCGGCAGGGCTACGCGCCGCGCCTCATCTGCACCGGGGCGCAGGCCTACCGCCGCCCCCGCAGCGAAGCCGCAGCCTGCGCCGAAATCCTGCGCCGCCAGGGGGTGCCAGAGACGGCGATTGTGCTGGAAACGCGCAGCCGCAGCACCCAGGAGAACGCCCTCTACGCCCGCCAGGTGATGCAGTCCCAGGGCTGGCAGACCGCCATCATCGTCACCGATAGCTACCACCTCTTCCGTGCCCACCTCATCTTTCAGCGCGAAGGCCTCACCTTCAGCGAGTCCGGCGTGCCCCCGGAACGAGTCCGGGATCCGTTCTTCTACGCCCATTCCCTGGCCCGCGAAGTCGTGGCCCTGCACTGGCTGCTGTTCGTGTGGCTGTTCAACCTCTCCGTGACCTATGTGCCGCTGATCTGACCGCCCCCGTGGGCCGGCAGCAGGGCAATCGTCAGATAATCGAAACGTTTGGCGGCCCCCACTCTGGCGTATAATAGAAAGAAATCTATGCTGTACCGTGGGGGTTTCCTATGCGACGATACATCGGAGTCATGGCGGCGCTGCTGGCGCTGCTGGCCATCAGCCTGCCGCAAATGGCCGCGCAGGATGAAGTGGCCACACTCACTATCCTCCAGGTGGTGGATTCTGACCCGCTGGAGGGGCAGGAACTGGGTTTAAATGACCCCATTACCCTCTATTTTGATCGTACCCTGAACTGCGCTACCGTCGCGGCGGCGCTCAGCATCACCCCGGCGGTGGCCGGCGATTTCACCTGCGACAGCAGCCGCGTCACCTTTACCCCGGCCGACGATTATGAACGGGCCACCACCTACACCGTCAGCGTCAGCACTGCTATTCGCAGCAGCGCCGGAATGCAAATGCTGGAACCTTTCGCGCTGGCGCTCACCACCACCGGCTTTTTGCAGGTGGCCGAAGCCTTCCCCGGCAACATCACCGAAGCCAGCGTGCCCACCAATACCGACATCACCATCGTCTTCAATCGCCCGGTGGTGCCGCTGGTGCTGAGCAGCGACATGTCCGGGCTGCCGGTACCGCTGAGCATCGAACCGGAGACCGCCGGCAGCGGCGAATGGGTCAATTCGTCCATTTACACCTTTAAGCCGGCCGAAAATCTGGTGGGTGGCATTGAATATGTCGTCACCGTCCCCGCCGGGCTGACGGCCGTCGATGGCTCCGTGCTGCCGGAAGATTACAGCTTCCGCTTTAACACGCCGTTCCCGCTGGTGGATAGGTATGATCCGCTGCCGAATACCAGCGATGTGGGCCTCAGGGAGAGCGTCGAAGTCCGTTTTAACATGCCGATGGATCGCGCCAGCACCGAGGCCGATTTTTACCTGCGTCACCTGGGCGAGCAGCAGGCGGTGGAGGGGCGCTTCATCTGGAATGACAGCGATACCGGCTTCCGCTTCCAGCCGCTGCGGTCGCTGGCCATGGATACCGTGTACGAGGCCGGCTTCAACAACACCGCCCGCGCCCGCAACAGCCCGGCCACCCTGGCCGGTGTCACCACGTGGACGTTTGCCACCGTGCCGTTCCCGGCCATTGTCTCCACCGATCCCCGCGATGGTGCCGACACCCCTCCCTATGGCGGCTTCAGCCTCAATTTTGCCTCGCCCATGGACCCGGCCACGCTTCAGGATAAGATCAGCATTTCGCCGGAGCCGGAACGCCCGCCGGAATTTTATTACCGCGACTGGAGCAACAGTTACTCCGTCAGTTTCGCGCCGGAGCCGGCTACCACCTACACCGTCACTGTGGCCCCCGGCATGGCCGATCTGTATGGTAATCGCATCGAAGAAGCGCTGACCTTCAGCTACACCACCGGCGATTATGACCCGAATTTGCGGCTGAATGTACCGGGGCGGGTGGGTTTCTACAACGCCTACCGTGCGCCCACGCAGTTTTTCCTCACCCATACCAACATCAGCCGGCTGGATCTGTCGCTGTATCAGCCGTCGCTGGACGAAATTATTCAACAGTTAGCCACCAGCGATTACTACGATGCGCCGATCCTGGACCCCAATCCCGCTGATCTGTTGAAGACCTGGACGATCCCGAATGTGGCCCCGCGCAATGTGCTGCGCTATGAGCTGGTGCAGCCGGCGCAGGCCGTGCCGGCCGATGCGGAATGCCGCGGGGCGCTCACCTCGCGCCTGGCGGTGGGCGATCAGGCCATCGTCATCAATGAGCCGGACGCGCTGCGGGCCCGCAGCCAGCCCACCACCGACAGCGACATCGTGGAACTGCTGTACGAAGATTACGCGCTGGAGATCGTCGGCGGGCCCGTGTGCACCGATGACAGCCTGCTGTGGTGGGAAGTGGCCCTGCGCGAAGACCGCCGCGCCTGGGTGGTGGAGAGCTTTGAAGGCGAGTACATGCTGGCGCTGAACCCGGCTTTTGGGGAGACCAGCGTCACAGTCACCGGCAGCGATGACGGCCGGCTGCCGCCGGGCGCGTATTACATCAGTGTGAGCGTGCCAGAATTTGCCGACGAAACGTACACTCCGTCCGGGCATTTCATGCTGGTGTCCACCACCGTCCTCACGCTCAAGATCAGCCAGGACGAAGTGACCGTGTGGGCCACCGATGTCCAGACCGGGCAGCCCCAGCCGGATGCCGCCGTGGTGCTGTACGACTTCACCGGCGAGGAAATCGCCCGCGGCCGCACCGATGCCGGCGGGGTGGTCCGTTTCAGCATCGCGCCGCGCGAAGATTTGTTCTCGCAGCTTGTGGCTGTGCTGAATGAGGGCGAATTGTTCGGCATGGGCTTCTCCAACTGGACGAATGGCCTGGAACTGTGGCAGTTCGGCATCAACTACGACTTTTTCCCGCGCCAGTACAGCGTGTATGCCTATACCGATCGCCCGCTGTATCGCCCCGGCCAGCCGGTGTATTTCCGCGCGGTGGTGCGCCGGAAGGACGATGTGCGCTACTTCGTGCCCGATCTTCAGGTGCCGGTGCAAATCTTCGATGATCGCGGCGAACTGGTCTATGATGAACTGCTGCCCCTGAGCGAATTTGGCACCATCAGCGGCCAGTTTGACCTGAGCGCGGATGCCGCGCTGGGCTACTACTACCTGTCGATTGATCTGCCGTCGCGCTATGAATACCAGAGCGAAGGCGGCGGCATCAGCTTCAGCGTGGCGGAATATCGCCTGCCAGAATTTGAAGTGGATGTGACCCCGGTCACGCCGCAGGTCGTCCAGGGCGACACCGCCAGCTATACCGTCGCCAGCACGTACTACTTTGGCGGCGCGGTGGCCGGCGCAACGGTGAATTACTCCGTCGTCAGCACGCCCTACACCTTCAACTACACCGGCGACGGCTACTACGATTTCTACGACATCAATTATGATGGCGGCCCCTCCGACCGTTACGATTACTACGGCGGCGAAATCGCCAGCGGCAGCCTGACCGCCGCGGCAGACGGCAGCATCACCATTGATGTCCCCGCCGAGCTGAAAGATGCCGCCAGCAGCCAGCTCTTTACCCTGGAGGCCACCGTCAGCGACGAAACCAACCAGACCGTTTCCGGGCGCTCGGAGGTCATCGTCCATAAAGGGCGCGTGTATGTGGGCGTGCGCCCCACGCGCTATGTGGGCCAGGTGGACCAGGACACCAGCTATGACCTCATCACCGTGGACTGGGACAGCCAGCCGGTGCCCAACCAGGTCGTGGAGGTGCAAATCGTGGAGCGCCGCTGGTCGAACACGCAGGAGCGCGACCCCAACACCGGCGAAACCACCTGGACGTGGGAAGTGGAAGAAATTCCGGTCGCTGCCGGCAGCGTCACCACCGATGCAGCCGGGCAGGCGACCTACAGCTTTGTGCCCCCCACCGGCGGCGTGTACAAAGCCATCGTAGAAACCCGCGATGCGGCTGGCAACGCCATCAAAGCCTCGACCATGCTGTGGGTTTCCAGCCGCGAATATGTGTCGTGGCGGCAGCAGAACAGCAACCGCATTGACCTGATCGCCGATCAGGATGATTACAGCGTGGGCGACACGGCCGAAATCCTCATCACCTCGCCGTTCCAGGGCGCAGCCGAAGCGCTGGTGACGGTGGAACGCGGGCGCGTGCTGAGCGTGGAGCGCATCACCCTGGAGGGCAATTCCGCCATCTACCGCCTGCCCATCACCGAAGACCATGCCCCCAATGTGTTCGTGGGCGTGCTGGTCATCAAAGGGGTGGACGAAAATAACCCGGTGGCCGGCTTCCGCATGGGCTATGTGTCGCTGAATGTGGACATCAGCCGCCAGGTGATGGACATTGCCATCACCTCGGACGTAGATCGGGCGCAGCCGCAGCAGGTGGTCACGTATACCCTGCGTACCACTGACCATAACGGCGACCCGGTGGCGGCCGAAGTGGGCGTAGCCGTGACCGATGTTGCCGCGCTGGCGCTGATGCCCCCCAACAGCGGCCCCATACTGCCGCAGTTCTACGGGCCGCAGGCCCTGGGCGTGCGTTCCAGCACCTCCCTGGCCATCAATACCGATCAACTGACGCAGGAGACGCTGGATACCGTCAAAGGTGGCGGCGGCGGCGGCGGTGGCGGCGGCATCATCACCATTCGCGGCGAATTTGTGGATACGCCGTACTGGAATGGCCGCGTCGTCACCGGGGACGATGGCCTGGCTACCTTTGAGGTGCGCCTGCCGGATAACCTGACCACCTGGCGGCTGGATGCCCGCGGCATCACCGCGCCGGACGATGGCAATATGCTCGTCGGCCAGAACACCTTTGAACTGCTCAGCACCAAACCGCTGATCGTGCGGCCCATCACCCCGCGTTTCTTCATCGTGGGCGACCAGGTGCTGCTCTCGGCCGTCGTCAACAACAATACCGACGACGCGCAGGAGGTGGTGGTCACGCTGCGCGGCACTGGCTTCACCTTCGTCAACAACGACAATTCACAGACCATCAGCATCCCGGCCGGCGGCCGCGGCCGGGTGACGTGGGCCGTGGTGATCGAAGATGTGGCCGAAGTGAAAGCCGCCTTCATCGCCGATGCCGGTGCCTTCAACGATGCCAGCATCTCGCCCGTCAGCAGCGACGATAACGGCACGCTGCCGGTGTACAAATACGAAGTGCCGGAGACGGTGGGCACGGCCGGCATTCTCCGCAGCAATGACAGCGCCCGCCTGGAGAGCATCGTGCTGCCGCGCCGTTTCGCGGTGACGGAAGGCGAACTGCGCGTGACGCTGGAGCAGTCGCTGGCTTCCGCCACGCTGGACGGGCTGGACTACCTGCGAAACTACCCGCATCAGTGCGTGGAGCAGACCGTCAGCCGCTTCCTGCCCAACGTGATGACCTTTAAGGCGCTGAATGACCTGAACCTGGCCAATGACAGGCTGGAGACTAACCTGGTACAGTCGTTGAATTTTGCCCTGCAAAAGCTGTATACCGAGCAAAAGACCGATGGCGGCTGGGGCTGGTTCAGGAATGATCGCAGCAATGTGATGGTGACGGCCTATGCGCTGCTGGGGCTGTCGGTCGCCAGTGATGCCGGTTACACCGTGTCCGAAACTGTCATCAGCGCGGCGCAGGATTTCCTGCAATCCAGCTTCGTGGTGACGGCGCAGACCACCCCGCGCTGGCAGATGAACCGGCAGGCCTTCGTCCTGTACGTGCTCACGCGCTCCGGCGCACGCGACATCGGGCGCACGGTGAACCTGTACGACAATCGCCAGAACCTCAGCCTGTGGGCCAAAGGCTTCCTGGCGCAAACCCTGGCCACCATCAGCCCGGCGGATACCAGCCGCACCGATGCCCTGCTGGCCGACATCATGAGCAATGTCGTCATCAGCGCTTCCGGCGCACACTGGGAGGAAGATGAGCGCGATTACTACAACTGGAATACCGACCTGCGGACGACGGCCATCCTGCTGGATACGCTGGTGCAACTGCGCCCGCAGAGCGACCTGCTGCCCAATGTGGTGCGCTATCTGATGGTGCAGCGCACCGCCGATGCCTGGGAAACCACCCAGGAGACCGCCTGGGCGGTGATGGCCCTCACTGACTGGATGGTGGCCTCCGGTGAACTGGAGCCGGATTACAGCTACCGCGTGACGCTGAACGAGGCCGAACTGGCCGCCGGCGCAGCGACCCCCGCCACCGTGCGCGAAACGCAGGAACTGGTGATCCAGGTGAGCGAGCTGCTCCAGGACGAGGCCAATAATCTGCTGTTTGAACGCACCGAAGGCCAGGGCGCGCTGTACTACACCGCCTTCCTGGAAGCCTCCGTGCCGGTGCCGGACGTGCAGCCCCTCAGCCGCGGCATCCTGCTGGAACGCCGTTACATCAACCTGAGCACCGGCCGGCCCGTGACCGAAGCGGTGGTCGGTGAAATGCTCCAGGTACGGCTGACCATCGTCAACCCGACTAACCTGCATTATGTGGTGATCGAAGACCCGCTGCCGGCCGGCGTGGAAGCCATCAATCCCAACCTGCTCACCTCCGAACAGATCGGCACGCGCCCGCAGTTGCTGGACAGTGACCCGCTGAGCCAGGGGTGGGGCTGGTGGTGGTTCAGCAACATCGAATTCCGCGATGAAAAAGTGGTGCTGTACTCCACCTACCTGCCCGCCGGGACGTATGAATATGTCTACCGGGTGCGGGCCGGCATCGAAGGCACCTACAACGTCATCCCGGCCACC
Organism: Anaerolineae bacterium; assembly: GCA_025454495.1. GTDB lineage: Bacteria > Chloroflexota > Anaerolineae > Aggregatilineales > Phototrophicaceae > JALHOR01. The sequence continues at coordinate 20,050 of JALOOI010000019.1, read as the reverse complement.
GGGCAGGAATTTTACTTCCCGGATGTGTACGGGCGCACGGCCGGCAGCACCTTTACCGTCCTGCCGGAATAACGCCGCCGGCCGGGGCCGTCCGTTTCTTCGATAGGGCGGGCGGCCCCCCGGCCCGGCTGCGCCAGGCGGCACAGCACACGAAAGGCCGGTGATGACCGATAAAATTGCGGCTGTTCGGGCGGCGCTGGCCGCCGGCGATACCCCCACGGCGCAAAAGATGCTGCGCTGGCTGCTGAAGCACGAAGCCTCCGCCGAGGCGTGCGTGCTGGCCGCGCAGCACCTGGCCACCACCCCGGATGAGCAAATCAGCCTGCTGCGCCAGGCGCTGACGCATGATGCCTTCCACACGGCGGCCAACCGGCTGCTGCTGAAGCTGGAAGGCAGCACCCCGCGTAACCTTGCCCCCAATGAATGGGCCCGCCATACCGGCGAAGTGCCGCTGCCAGAGATTCAGCGCCAGCGCCGGCCGGATCGCTTTCAGCGCCACGCGGCCCGCCAGCGCTTCTGGTCGCGCCTGGGCTGTGTGGCCGGCATCATCTTCATGCTGTCCTTCAGCGTCGCCATGATTCGCGCGATCGGGCTGCTGCCCGGTGTCATCAACGGGTCGCTGGCCCTGTGGACGGGCCGACCAGCGCCGGTGTTGGCCATCGCCGGCACGCCGCTGGCACAGCGCCCGGATGCCATCACCACCCTTCAGCCGTCGCTGGTGGAGGTGGCCACCAGCCAGGATATGGAAATTCTGGATGCCGGCTATTTGCATCAGCACACTTTTGATGGCTATGCCGGGCAGGAATACGCCATTTATGTGCAATTTTTGTCCGTGAATGCGGCCGATGTGCCGCGTAATGTGGCCCTCATCGCCCCGGACGGCCGCGAGGCAACCCGCCTGTGTAACCGCGGCCGCATCCTTCAGGGGGGCAGCAACCTTACCCTCACCTGCCTGCTGGATCGCAGCGGCACCTGGCGCGTGAATGTCCTGGGGCGCGAGGGCGAAAGCGTGGGCACCTATTTCATCGGCGTGGAACGGCTGGATGCCTGAACTGGCCACATCTTCATGCGCGTTCCACGCCAGTATCGTTTAAAATAATTGTAGTTGCTATTGAAACGACTGTTGAAGGGACGGGAGACTCTTATGCCCGGTGCATCCGGTAAAACGTATGAGATGCTGTGGGACTGCCAGTTCTGCGGCACGGCCAAATTGCTCGGCAAGACGCATCGCTTTTGCCCCAACTGCGGTGCGCCCCAGAACCCGGCGGCCCGCTATTACCCCTCTGATGATGAAAAAGTGGCGGTTGAAGATCATATTTTTGTGGGGGCGGATAAAACCTGCGGGAGCTGCGGGCAGCTTAACGCCGGCAATGCCGAATTTTGCCAGCAGTGCGGCGCACCGCTGGCCGGGGCCGCCGGGGCGAAAGTGGTGGCGGCGCAAACCCGGGCCGAAGGCGAGGCCTTTCAGGCGGGGGCCCCGCGCGATGTGACCAGAGAAGCCTTCGACGCAGAAATGCAGCGCGTGGGCGTGCAGAAGAAGAAAAACACCGGCCCCAACTGGACGTTGTACGCTGCTCTGGGCGTGGTGGCGCTGGTGGTGGTGGGCATCATCGCGGCGCTGCTGTGGACGCGCGAAACCACCGTGTTCGTCAGCGGGCATGAATGGTCGCGGGAAATTCGCATTGAGCAGTACGATAATTTCACCACGCAAAGCTGGTGGGACGCGCCGCCAATGGGCGATGGCGTGGTGCGCGGCCTGTGTACGCAGCGCCAGCGCAGCACGCGCCAGGTGCCGGATGGCGAAGAATGCTCCACCGTGCGCGTGGACCAGGGCGATGGCACCTACCGCGAAGAACGCCAGTGCCGCACCCGCTACCGCGATGAGCCGGTGTATGACGACTGGTGCACCTTCACCGGGCGGCGCTGGGACTATGAGCGCTCCGTGACGACTTCGGGCCGCAGCCTGCGCGAAACCCCGGCCTGGGGGGTGGTCACGCTCAACTGTGCCAGCCAGGCGCGGGTGGGCTGTGAGCGCGAAGCCGGCCGCGAAGAAATTTATACCGTCATCTTCACCGGCGACGAAAACCGCACCTACCGCTGTCCGTTCCCGCAGGCCCAGTGGCAGGCGGCCGGCATTGAATCGGTGTGGTCGGTGAATGTGCGCGTGGTGGATGCCGGCGCGGCCGATTGCAACAGCCTGAAGCCAAAGAATTAACGGCCGCGGGCCGGGGCCGGTACACCTGCCGGCCCCGCCGACGGCCTTAACTGCCCGCGAAGCGGTGAATGTGCTCGTTCACGGCATCCACTTCCTCATGTTGCAGCCAGTGGCTGGCATCCGGGAAGAAGATCACTTTGCCATCGTCGCACAGGTCAATACTGGGCTGCGCCAGTTCGCTGCCCAGGGCCAGGTCGCGCTCGCCCCACAGCAGCAGCGTGGGGGTGGTGATGCGCGTGCCGCCAGGGGCGGGGGCATCGCTGCGGGAGCGCGCCTGGAGCGCCGCCCGGTACCAGTTGAGCATGGCCGTCAGCGCCCCCGGCTGGCTCCATGCCTGGCGATACTGCACCATATCGGCATCGCTGAAGGTGCCTTTGCGGGCCGTCGCCTGCAACGCATTGGCCAGCCCCTGATAATCAAAGGCTTTCAGCACTTCTTCGGGCACAAAGGGCATCTGGAAGAAGCCAATATACCAGCTTCGCAGGGCCTGCATCAGGTTAAACTGGCGCAGCGCGTCAAAAACGATGGTGGGGTAGGGAATATTCAGCACGATCAATTTTTTGAGATGTTCCGGGTACAGCGTGGCCATCCACCAGGCCACCGCGCCGCCCCAGTCGTGCCCCACCAGCGTCACGCGCTCATAACCCAGCGCCTCGATCAACCCTTTGATGTCCGCCGCCAGCGTGCTGATGCGGTAATCGCGCACTGCGCCGGGCTTATCGCTGAAGTTATAGCCGCGCTGGTCAGGCACGATGACATGATAGCCGCGCTCGGCCAGGTAAGGAATCTGGTTGCGCCAGCCATACCAGTATTCCGGGAAGCCGTGCAGCAGGACGATGGGTTCGCCTTTTTCGTCCCCGGCGGTGATGGTGTGCAGGGTCACACCGTTGGTGCGGATAAAACGCATATCGTAAGTCATAGGCTTCACATCTCACGCTACAGGTGGATAAACAGGGTACTCGCTGCGACTGTCATGCTTCTATTGTACGGCACTTTGCCGCGATAGGGCGGGGCAACAGTCAGCGGCGGCGGCGCAGGCGCGGCAGCAGGTCAGCATAGGCGCGGTACAGCAGCGGGAAGGGCGCATAATCCCACGCGCCGATATGCCGTGTGACCACGCCGCGAAAACCGCGCTTAAATTCGTACACCCCCCACAGGCGATCCGTCTCGTTGAAGGTATCCGGTGCGCCCCACAGGTCATACTGGCGGTAGCCCTGCGCTTTGGCCCACTGCATGGCCGCCCATTGCAGCGCATAATTGGGCATTCGCTCACGTTCTGCGCCGGAGGATGCGCCGTAAAAATACCAGCAGCGCTGCCCGACGTGCAGCAGAATAACATGGGCGATGGCCGTCCCGGCCACTTCGGCCAGCAGCGGCTGCGCCAGCCCGGCCTGCATCAGGCTGCGCCATTCATCCAGGTAATAGCTGCGCGGGCGCACCAGAAAGCCATCCCGCGCCCCCGTCACCTGGTACAGGTCATACAGCACATCCAGGTCGGCCAGCGTGCCAGGGCGAATGCTGACCCCTTTTTTTTCGCCGGTACGCACTTTGCGGCGGGTGTTCTGGCTGAAGGCGGCCAGCAGCTCATCTTCGCTGCGGGTGAGGTCGATGGTGATGGTATGGCGAAACTGCACCTGCTCCTGGCTGAAGCGCCAGCCCCGCGCCCGCAGCAGCGCCTGAAACGCCTGCCCGAAAGGCTGCGGTGTGTCGTCCGGCTCACCGGGGACTCCGGTGGCCAGCACAATATCGGGGTCAATTTTCAGCCACAGCGCCAGGTGGCGGCGGGCGTAGCGCTGGAGCAGATCCAGCACCTGCGCCGCGAGTTCGGTATCGTCATAGCGGAAGATGGGCCCTTTCGGCGCATACAGCACCGGCACCCCGGCCACCCGCCGCAACCCCACCGAGGCCAGCGCCAGCACCTCGCCGCCCTGTTCAAACAGCAGGCGGTGCGGCTGCCAGCCGGTGGTACGCTGCTTAAACGCGCCCCATTCCCAGGTTTGCAGGATGTGCGCCGCCGGCAAATCGCGCAGGCGGGCGTTCCAGCTTTCACGGTCATGGTCAGGGCACAGGGTGAGTTTCATGGGTATCGGGGGTGATGGCGATTAAAGGGCCGACCGGCTGCCGGCCAATGGTCTCATCTTAGCACAGCGTGCCGCCGAAACCGAGGGCGACGGCCGCGCCCCCGGCCGGGGAGCATCAGCGTGGCGCTGTCCACACCCGCGTTCCTTCTTCCATCGAGGGGGCGGGGAAGGTGGTCAGGTCGATGCGCCAGGGGGTCAGCCGCAGCACGCCAAATTCCGCATGATCGACGCTGCCGAAGAAGGCCGCCGGATCATAACCCATGGGCGGCGGCGCGTGCAGGAACAAATCCCACACATGCCGTTTGTCGGCCGGGTCATCTGCCCAGGCCGCGGTACAATCCACATATACCGGCCGGGTAATATCGGCCACGTAAGCCAGCGCCATATGCGGGTTATGCGCCAGATGCTGCGCCTTCAGCGAATTGCGCCCGGTGGCGATCCAGCCGGTGGCCCCTTCCCAGATGGGATGCAGAATGCGCGACCGGGGGCGCTGCTGCCGGTCAATGGTGGTGACGCTGCACCACACGATGCGATTGACGCGCTCTAAAAATTCCGTTTCGATGGCGGCGAAGTGCTGCACTTTCATGGTGCCTCCCTGTGGCGGCTGATCCAGCCGTGCCAGGGATTATAGGCCGCCGGCGCGGGGCCTGTCAAGCTGAGAATGAACCATTGTGAACCTTAAAAAGGTGCTATAATGACTTTTGATACACTTCCAGATGAAAGTGTGACGCAGCATGACCGGCACGATTTGCCCGGCCTGCGGCGCAGCGCAGCCGCCGGAACGCACCTGCCAGGATGATTTTTACGAGATGTTGTTCTGGGAAGCCGAAGTACCGGCGCGGGGGGCGGTGCATCATCTCATGGTGCTGTGCTACCACCTTCAGCACCCGCACCTGTATTCGGCCCGCGGCATCGAATATGGCCTGAAGCTGCTGGTCACGTTTATGGCCACCGCCGACTTTGACCCGCAGTCCTTCAACCGGCAGCAGCGCGGGGCGGTGGCCACCAGCCCCAACCCCGACCAGAATCAGCGCCGGTGGCCCATCACGGCCCGCCCCGGCGATGAGGGCAGTTATGATGCGCCGGTGCGCTGGACGCTGACCGCCGCCGCGGTGGTGCAGCGCGGGGCCGCCGGCTATGAACCGAGCGTGCGTGAGTGGGCCCAATCGCTGCTGGTGGCGCTGCGGGCGGCCGGCCAGGTGCCCGCCGGCCCGCGCTGAGCGGCGGCTTTAATCCGTCGGCAGCAGGAAGGACTCATAACTGCCGTAGCGCACGGCGGCCTGGCGCTCCAGGGCGGTGGGCCAGTCCAGCGCGGCCGGGGGCTGCAAAAAATGACGATAGGCCAGCGCCATCTGGCGGGCGGCTTCGCGGTAAGACAGGTTGCCCGTCGCGGTGCCCAGGCCGGGGCAGGCCAGCGTCAGGATCGGCGACTCGTGGCGGCGATTATGCTGATGCACGGCGATGAGCATGGCCCACATGGCTTTATACACATTGTCCGTGCCGGTGATGTTCATCGGTACGCGCATGGTGGGCGCAAACGCGATGAAGGGATGCTGCGGATGATCGGTGGGGACGATGAAGGCCGCGCCCACGGACAGTTCACCCCGGTAATCGTCCCGGATGCGCTCCTGCACGCGCTGCATGACCCCGCCGCCGAAGTAGCGCACAATGGCCGCATCCACGCCGCCATCCATCAGCCCGAAGCCGTTGCCGGCGCTGCCCATACAATCATAGGCCGGAAGCTGTTCAAAATAATTCTGGACGATTTCCACCCCCGGCAAATCATGAAAACAGGCGTGCCATGCCGCACACACGCCCGGCAGCGGGTCAACCAGGATTAATTTTTGCATGGTGTTAGCCCCTTCTGCGCCGCTGTAGCCATTGATAGGCGGCATATACCGGCGGATTGTACACCATGTCCCATGCGCCCGCCGAGCGCACCACCTGCCCGCCCCAGCCGCGCTTAAAGCCATACACGCCCCACAGCCCATCCTCGCGCGTCTGGAACTGCGCTTCCAGGGTGGTTTCGTCTTCATCGGGGATGCCCCACATATCATAGTGGGTGCAGCCGCGGGCCCGCGCCCACTGGATGGCCGCCCACTGTACGCCGTAAGCGGCCATCAAATTACGCTTGAGGCTGGCCGATGCGCCGTAGAGATAGACGGCCGTGCTGCCCACGCCAAAGACCATAATCCCGGCCAGGTCATCGCCTTCATGCTCCGCCAGGATGAGCGTGGCATCCCCGGCCGGGGCGAATTGTGCCCAGGCGCGGGCATAATACTCCGGCGGGTGCAGGCCAAACTCATTGCGTGCGCCGGTGGCCAGCAGCATCCGGGTGAAGCGGGGCACCTCGGCCGCGGTGGCCTCGTAATAGCGAATGGCGTTTTTTTGCGCCTGGCGAATTTTGCGCCGCGTGCCCTGGTTCATGCGGGCCAGCAGGCTGTCTTCGCTGCCGGTGATGTCCAGCAGGATGGTGCGCGGCGGCTGGATGGTCTGCGGCGAGGGGCGAAAGCCCAGGCGGGCGAAATCTGGCGGTGGCGTATGCAGGTAAAAGCCCGGTTCCCACTTCAGCCAGGCGGCCCGCCGGCGCACGGCCAGGCGGCGCACGGCCTGCCACAGCGCCGGCATCTGCGCGTCGGCCGTCACCAGCCCGCCGAAAGGCACATAGGCCCGCCAGAAGATGCGCCCCGGCAGCGGCGCAAACAGCACCTGCGCCCCGGCCACAATCTGCCCCTGCTCGGCCAGGGCGAGGCGGGCCACCTGCCAGCCAGACTGCGCCTGATGATCGCCCCAGGCGGCCAGTTGCAGCAGGTGGGCGCGGGGGTGGGGACGGATAAAAGCATCCCAGTCGGCGGGGGTGGGGGTCACGACGCTGTAGGACATCAGGGCTGGCTCACCGGGGTCAATAGCTCATAGGCTTCATTTTGCCACACCCGGCGATAGGGCCGCCCGTCAATGATGGCGGTATCCGGCAGGCGGGGCTGTGCGCCATTCATGAAGACGATGGCACAGGGCGCGAAAGCGCGGTAGGGTGGCTGCTGCGCCAGGAAGGCCGTTTCATTCGTCACCCCCACATGCTGCATGACGATGCCGGGCGTATCCGCCTTCAGCAGCATCATCAACGGGTACAGCAGGCCGCTTTCATCGCTGATGAGGCCCACCCGCGCACACGCCAGCGGGCGCAGGGCGGCGGCCGCCGCCTGCGAGGGCGGCAGCAGTTCTGAGCGGGCGTTGAAATACTGCGCCAGGCGCGGCTGCGTAAAAATGCTCTCATACTGAATGGTATCGCTGCCGATGTAAAACCCCAGTGCCAGCGGATGCCGGTCCGTGGATGCGAAGACCGGGCGCGTGCTGGTATTGAACACCCACAGCAGCGCCAGCGCGGCCAGCGCCAGCGCCAGCAGCAGCGCCAGCCGGCGGGGCAGCCAGGCGGCCAGCACCACGGCCACAAAGGGCGCAGCGGCGATGAAGAAGGGCAGTTGCAGCCGGGTGCCCCACACCTGCCACTTCAGCAGCAGGCTGAACAGCGCAAACTGTGCCAGCAGCGCCAGCAGATACAGCGTCAGCGGGCGCGATTGGGCCCGCCGCCGCAGCGGGTACAGCAGCAGCGCCAGCGCCAGCAGCAGCAGATGCAGCGGGTTGCCCGCGCGGTCTTCGTTGAACATCTGCCAGATGGGTGGCAGTTCAAACTCGTTCCACGGAAAGGTGGTGCGCGGATCGTTCACATCCAGCCCGATGACCTGATGCACGGCGACGATGGCCCGGGTGATGCCGCCGCTGACATCCAGCCGGGCATTAAGCTGGTCGGGGAGGCTGAGGTGCAGCGCCACATTCCGCAGCGTGTTGGAGATGAGGACGGCCGGCGAAAACAGCTCATTGGCGTAGTAAACCGCGTGCGAAGGCGCGGTGAGGGGCGTGCCATACACGCTGAGATTGCGCCCGAAATGCCCGGCGTTCACCATGAGGGCCGGCAGACTCAGCAGCAGCAGCGGCACCACCGCCCGGCCGACCGCGGCCCGGCTGCGCCATACGATCAGCAGCGCGGCCCACAGCAGCAGCGGCGCGAGATAGACATAGGCCGTCCCCTTGGTGAACAGCGCCAGCCCGGCCGCCGCGCTCAGCCAGCACCAGTGAGCGGGGGCCGGCGGCCGCGGCACCGCTTCCATCAGCAGCGCCGCCAGGCACACCACCCACAGCCCCACCAGCACATCATTTTTAGAGCCGGTGGCCTGCATGATGCCGATGGGCAGCGTCAGCGCCAGGGCGGCCGCCAGAAGCTGCCCGTGGGCCGCCGCGCCGAACTGCGCCGCCAGGTAAGATACGCCCACCGCGCTGAAGGCCAGCGCCGCCGGCTGGCCCACATTGGCCAGCGCATCGCTGCCGGACAACAGTTGCAGGTGCAGCATCACAAATTCGGCCAAAGGCGGCTGGTAAAGCTGGCGATTGGTGTGCGTGGGATACGGCGCGACGCTGTGAAACTGCTCCCAGAAGAACACGCGCGGCAAATGATAGGCCATGGAATCCCAGGTGTTCGGGGCGGCCACCAGCGCCACCATGCCGATCAACCCCACCAGCAGCAGCAGGGCCAGCAGCACCGCCAGGGTACCTCCAAGCCGGGGGAAGACGGGCCACCGCAGGCGCACCCCCGCCTGCCGCAGTAGGGCCAGCACCACCAGCAGCGCCAGCGCCCACACGATCGTCACCGCGGCCGGGGTGAGGGCCCGGAACAGGCTTAAAATCTCGGTGCAGGCCGCCAGCAGCACCCCCCACACGATGAGCGCCCGCAGCAGCCCGCCGCGCCGGCTGGCGGTGGTGTGGGCCAGCAGCGCGATCAGGGCCAGCAGCGTAAGCAGGGGGAGCAGGGCGAGCATGTGTCCGTCATTTCGTGCGGTGAACCCGGTTTGCCGCGCATTGTAGCACGCTCTGCCCCCGGCTTCAGCGGTCAGGTGCTGCCGGCGGGTGAGCGCCGCATTCATACAAAGTTGAGACTGCGCTTTGTTTCTCCCTGGGGATATGTTAAAATCTGCAACCGGTTCGCAGAGCAGTCCACTGGCAACAGACACGTTGCCAGGCATGGAAGCCAGTGCTATACTTGTCCCGTTTGTGAGAAATGGTGCAATCCCGGCCGGCAGGCGGCTGCCGCGCCAGACCTCTGTTTTGCGAATCAGTGTATACAGGCCAGGTTTATCTGAGGAGCAACACTCCTATGGAGATACTTAACCAGTGGGCATTCATCGGCATTTTTGCGGTGATGGCACCCATCTTCCCGGCGCTGCCCATCCTCATTGCCTGGGTTTTGCGCCCCAGTAAACCCAACGTCCTCAAAAGCCAGACTTATGAATGCGGCGTGGAGACGGTGGGCGATACCTGGGTGCAGTTCCGGGTGCAGTATTACATTTACGGGCTGGTGTTCCTGGTGTTCGATGTGGAAATGGTGCTGCTGTTCCCGTGGGCAGTGGCCTATAACCGGCTGGATTTCTTTGCCTTCGCGGCCGGGCTGCTGTTTATTTTCCTGCTGTTCGACGGGCTGCTGTATGCCTGGCGCAAGGGCGTACTGGTGTGGCGCTAATCGCCGGGGAGTGAGGCTGGTATTATGGATTGTCCAGGATTATGTGAAGCGCTGGTACAGGGCGGGGCTAACCCCGGACTGGCCCAGTTTTTGTCGTTGTTCGTCGGGGTGGTGCTGGTCAGCGGCATTCCGCTGGTCACGGTGATTGTGCTCATCCTGGTGGAACGCAAGGTCGCCGCCCGCATTCAGGATCGCATCGGCCCTAATCGCGTGGGCCCGTTTGGCTCCCTGCAAACCTTCGCGGATTTGCTGAAGCTGCTGACGAAGGAAGATATTACCCCCACCGCGGCGGATCGCCTGCTGTACAATGCCGCGCCGCTGGTCTCGTTTGCTTCCGTCGTCCTCATCTGGGCGGTTATCCCCTACACGCCGTATCACTTTGGTGCCGATTTAGAAATTGGGGCGCTGTATTTTGTGGCGGTGGCTTCCCTGGGGACGCTGGCCATTATGACGGCCGGCTGGGCCAGCAACAACAAGTATGCGCTGCTGGGTGCGTTCCGCGTGGTGGCGCTGCTGGTGAGCTACGAAATTCCGCTGGTGTTCGCCCTCATGGTGCCCATTATGCTGGCCGGCACGCTAAATATGCTGGACATCATCTACGCCCAGAGCAGCATGTGGTTCGTCTTCATGGCCCCGCTGGCCATGCTGCTGTTCGCCATTTCCTCCCAGGCCGAGACGGGCCGCGCCCCCTTCGACCTGATCGAAGCGGAGTCCGAACTGGTGGCCGGCTTCAACATTGAATATTCCGGCATGAAATTCGGCATGTTCTTCGCCGCCGAATTTATGCATGTGTTCACCAACGCCATCCTGCTGACCATCTTCTTCTTTGGCGGCTGGCTGGGCCCGCTGTGGAATGAACCGCTGATCGCCTTTGCCTGGCTGGGGCTAAAAGCGTCGCTCATTTACTTCGTGTTCCTGTGGGTGCGTAATACCGTGCCCCGGCTGCGGATTGACCAGGTGATGCGCTTTAACTGGTTCTTCCTGGTGCCCGTCTCGATCGGCAATTTGCTGCTGACGGCGCTGCTGCTGAAGCTGATGCAGGAACTGGGGCTGGCCCCGCGGGTGCTGCAAACGGCTACCCTGGGCGAGGTGCTGCCCATGACGCTGGTGCTGCTGCTGGCCAACCTGGGCATCATCGCCCTCATCCTGGGCAGATTGCGGACGACGGGGCGCAGCGAGCGCCTGGCGACGGGCGGCGGCGCGGGCAGTATGGCTGTGGCCGCCGGCGACTAATCGAGCGACCTGGGAGACAGAGGTTATGGAATTTAATGCAATTACGCTCGCCTTCATCGTCTTTAGCCTGGTGACGCTGGGCGGGGGTATCGGGGTTGTCACCTGCATCAACCTGTTTCGCGGCACCATCTGGCTGATGGTGAGCCTGTTCGGCATGGCCGGGCTGTTCATCCTGCTCAGTGCGCCTTTCCTGGCGGCGGTGCAGGTGCTGGTGTACATCGGGGCCATCGCCATCCTGTTCACCTTCGCGGTGATGCTCACCCGCAGCATTACGCATCTGCCGGTGCGCTTTACGCGCCTGTGGGCCAACGCCTTCGCGGCCGGGGCGTTTTTCGTGCTGCTGGTGGCGGGGGTCATTTACCCGGTGTGGGTGGTGAATGATGCGGTGCATTTCCCCGTGTCCGATGTCACCCGGACCACGGCCGACCTGGGCGTGGCGCTGGTTTCCGGCAACGGCTTTGTGCTGCCGTTTGAGGTGGCATCGCTCTTATTAACCGCTGCCATGATTGGCGCTATCGTCATCGCCCGCGATGTCGATGATGAGCTGTAGGGCGGGAGACACAGCATGATCCCTTTATGGATGTACCTGGTGGTGGCGGCCGCGCTGTTCTGCATTGGCATGTTCGGGGTGCTGGCCCGCCGTAATGGGGTGGGCGTGTTGATGAGCGTCGAACTGATGCTGAGCGCCGTGAACCTGAATATTGTGGCCTTCTGGCGCTACAGCACGCCAGAAAATACCACCGGAATGGTCTTCGCCGCCTTCCTGTTCGTGGTGGCCGCGGCCGAAGCCGCCGTGGGGCTGGCGATTATTATCTCGGTTTATCGTAATCGGCACTCGGTCATCCCAGAAGAAGCCGACACGCTGAAAGGCTAGCAGGTTTCATGATTGATTTTACCGATCCCAACATTCTACCCTGGCTCGTCCCGGTGGGGCCGCTGCTGGCCTTTCTCATCATCACCCTGGCGACCAACCGGGCGCAGATGCAGCCCTCCGGTGATCTGGTATACGGGGGTTTTCACCCGCCGTATAACAATATGCCGGTGCCGGTGGTCACGTCCTGGAGCCGTATTCTGAGCATTACGGTGGGCCTCAGCGGCGTGGTGATGGCGCTGCTGGTGAGCTGGAACCTGGTGTTTCAGGCCATCGGTATTGGCGAAAGTAAGTTCGGCAAAGAGGTTTTCACCAGCGCCATCGCCTGGATGGCCGCGGGCACGCAGCCGCTGAACGTGGGGGTGCTGGTAGACCCGCTGACGGTGCCGCTGCTGTTCATGGTGCCGCTGGCGGTGCTGTGCATCTTCATCTATTCCATCGGCTACATGGCGCACGACCCGCGCCAGTCGCGCTTTTTCGCGCTCATTTCGCTCTTTGCCGGGGCCATGCTCACCCTGGTGGTGAGCGATAACCTGCTGTTCCTGTTCGTGGGGTGGGAGGTGATGGGGCTGTGCTCCTACCTGCTCATCGGCTTCTGGTACGAAAAAGACAGCGCCTACAAAGCGGCCATCAAGGCTTTTACCACCACCCGCATTGCCGATGTGATTATGCTCCTCGGCATTGTTTATCTGTATGCCGAAACAGGCACGCTCAACTTCCGCGAGATTATGTACAACCCGGAAGTGCTGGCGGCCGTCTCGCAGACCCCGGCCATTGTGTTCGGCAGCCTGGGCATCAGCGCCGCCGGCCTCATTGGTGTGTTCCTCATCGTGGGCACCATCGGTAAATCGGCCCAGTTCCCGCTGCATGTGTGGCTGCCCGATGCGATGGAAGGCCCCACGCCCGTCAGCGCGATGATCCATGCCGCGGCGATGGTCAGCGCCGGCATTTACGCCATCCTGCGTATGTACCCGCTGTTTGTGGGGCTGGAAGGCCCCTTCGCCGCCGACCCGCACCACGGCATTTTTAACACGCCGCTGCTGCTGATGGCGCTGGTGGGCGCGTTTACAGCGCTGTTCGCCTCCACCATGGCGGTGGCCCAGAATGACGTGAAAGCGGTGCTGGCCTATTCCACCATTTCGCAGCTTGGCTTTATGATGGCCGCCCTCGGCATCGGTGCCTATATCGCGGCCGCTTTCCACCTCATCACCCATGCTTTCTTTAAAGCGCTGCTGTTCATGGCTTCGGGTTCCGTCATCCATGCCATGGAGCATGGCGAACACCACGTCCATGAGCATCACGGGGACGGTCATGGGGACGGCCATGGCGCAGATGACCATGGGGACGGGCACGATCATGGTGATGGTCACGGTCATGGTCACGATCATGGTCATGCCGCCCCGGCCGCCCCGCGTTTTGACCCGCAGGACATGCGGAATATGGGCGGGCTGGATAAGAAAATCCCCGTCACCTACTGGACGTTCCTGGCGGGCGGCATGGCGCTGGCCGGCTTCCCGCTGATTACGGCCGGCTTCTGGTCTAAAGATGAAATTCTGGCGGATGCCTGGCTGGGCACCAGCGAAGGCTTTGGCCCTCATGCGCTGGTGTTCTTCATGCTGGCCATCGCGGCTTTCATGACCGCTTTCTACACCATGCGCCAGATCGGGCTGACCTTTAAGGGCACGCCGCGCACGGCAGAAGCCGAACACGCCGGCCTGGGCGGCCCCACCAGCATCATCAGCCAGACGATGCAGCTTCCGCTGCTCATCCTGGCGGTGTTCGCGCTGCTGGCCGGCTTTGTGGGTGTGCCGCCGGAATTCCCCATCCTGGGCAGCATTTTCTCGCCCAATGGCAATCCCTTCTTCGACTTTGTGAAATACTCCGTCCTCCAGGTGGAGGGCATTCAGCCGGTGAAGCCGCCCTTTAGCTGGATTCCGGTGCTCACCTCCTTCGGGGTGGCCCTGGGCGGGATTTATGTGGGCTATCGGCTGTACTGGGTGAAGCCGTTACAGGCCGGCGAAGAAGACCCGATGATTAAAACTTTGGGGCCGGCGCTGTATACCACGCTCCAGAAGCGTTACTACCTGGATGACCTGTATCGCCTCGCGTTTGTGCAGCCGTCGCAGTGGCTGGCGCACCAGGTGAATGTGTTTGTGGACAAAGGGCTGATCGACAGCACCCTGCACGCCATTGGCCGCTTCTTCACCTGGCTGGGCGACCTGCTGAAGGTGTTGAATACCTGGCTGATCGACGGCGTGGGGGATGGTATCCCGCGCGGGATTTATCAGTTCGGGGGCTGGCTGCGCGGCGTGCAAACCGGGCGCGTGCAGCAGTATCTGCTGGTGGTGCTGGTGATGGCGGTGGTGATCGGGATTATCTTCGCGCTGGCCTCCGGGGCGGTGGTCGCCGGGTAGCCGGACAGGGAGAGCATGATGGGGTTTGATATTTTCGGGTTCGACCCGCTTTCGGTACTGATCTTTGCGCCCATGCTGGCGGCGCTGCTGGTGGCGCTGCTGCCGGCCAATAAATGGCTGGCGCGGGTGGTGGCGCTTGGTGCGTCGCTGCTCATCGGGGTGCTGGCGGTGGTGGTCTTCTTCAATTACCAGCAGAACGCCGCCGAGGTGGATTATCTCTACGCCGTCTCCGTCAATGTGCCCTGGTTTGAAGTCCTGGGCGCGTCCTGGCACCTGGGCATCGACGGCGTGAGCGCGGCCATGATCCTGCTGACCGGCATCCTGACCCCGCTGGCCATCCTGGTAAGCTGGGAAGTGGAAGAACGCCCGAATATGCACCTGGCGCTGCTGCTGTTCTTTGAAGCCGGCTGCATGGGCGTGTTCGCGGCGATGGATTTGATGATCTTCTTCCTGTTCTATGAACTGACGCTGGTGCCGATGTACTTCCTCATCAACCAGTGGGGCGGCCCCAACCGGCATTATGCGTCCACCAAGTTCATGATCTACAGCATCGGCGGCACCCTGGGGATGCTGCTGGCGACGCAGCTCATCGGCTTCAGCGTCGGCTCCTTCGACATCGCGCAGATTACGACGGTGTGGCCCACCTTCGCCGCCGATCAATCCGCTTTCCTGGGAATCAGCGTGGGCACGGTGAAAGCGCTGGCCTTCGCCGGGTTCTTTGTGGCGTTTTGCATCAAGGTGCCGGTGTGGCCCTTCCATACCTGGCTGCCGGATGCCCACGGCGAAGCCCCCACGGCCGGCTCCATGCTGCTGGCCGGGGTCATGCTCAAACTGGGCGCGTATGGCTTCATCCGGCTGGTGGTGCCCTTCTTCCCGGATGTGTGGATCAGCAATATGCCGCTGTTCGGGGTGAATGTGGCCACCTTCTTCGCCTTCCTCTCCATGCTTGGCATCGTCCTGGGGGCGTTTGCCGCCCTGGGCCAGAACGACATCAAGCGGCTGGTGGCCTACAGCTCGGTGAACCATATGGGCTTTGTGGGCATCGGTATCGCGGTGATGGCGCTGCTGTACGGGCAGGCGTGGCAGGCGCAGCAATCCGGCGGCTTATCGGCGGCGGCGGTGCAAAATGCCATCATCGCCACCAATGGCGCGGTGATGCAGATGTTCAATCACGGGCTGTCGTCGGCGGCCATGTTCCTCCTGGCGGGGGCCATTTACCACAAGACGCACACGCGCGACCTGCGTGAATACGGCGGCTTCTGGGTGAAAGCGCCCATCTACGGGGCCATCTTCATCTTCACCAGCATGGCCAGCCTGGGGCTGCCGGGGCTGAACGGCTTCGTCAGTGAGTTTATGGTGGTGCGCGGTGGCTTCCCGGTGTTCCCGCTGATTATGATGATCTCCATGATCGGGCTGCTGTTCACCGGCAGCTACATCCTCAAAGGTATTCGGGCGGTGCTGCATGGCCCCTTTAACCTGCACTGGAAAGATTATGATCTGGAGATTGACCGGCGCGAACTGGTGGCGGTGGCCCCGCTGATGGCGCTCATGCTCATCACCGGGCTGGTGCCCAACTGGATACTGTCGGTCATCAACGGCAGCGTGACCCGTATTTTTATGAACGGAATGTGATGCAGCTATGGAAAATATCGGCTTTCCGGTGCTCAGTGCACTGATCTTTATCCCCATCATCGCCGGGGTGCTGCTGCTGTTCATGAACCCCCGACAGCGCGATCTCATTCGCGGGGTGGCGATAGCGGCCGCCGTCATCATGCTGGCGCTCTCGGCGCTGGTGTTCCTGGGCTACAACACCGTCGTGGCGGAACGCGGCGCGGCCACCTTCTTCGATGGCCAGCCGGCCTTCGCGGAAAATGTGGGCCAGAGCGAAGCCACCAAAATGTTCGCCGATGCGCTGCTGTTTGAGGAATATGTGCCCTGGGTGCCTTCCCTGGGAATTTCCTATCATCTGGGGGTGGACGGTTTGAATGCCCCCATGATCCTGCTGACGGGCATGGTGGCCGTGGCGGGGGTGTTGATTAGCTGGAACATCGGCGACCGCCAGCGCGAATTTTACGCCTTCTTCATGCTGCTGGTGGCGGGCGTGTATGGCGTGTTCGTCGCGGTGGATATGTTCGTGCTGTTCTTCTTTTACGAGCTGGCCATCTTCCCCATGTACCTGCTCATCGCCGGGTGGGGGTGGGTGAAGCTGCGCGAATACGCTTCCATGAAGCTCACGCTGTACATCCTCATCGGGTCGGTGGTGGCGCTGGTGGGGGCGATTGCGCTGTACTTCCGCGCCGGCGAATTCTTCAGCAATGAAGGCGCGGCTATCCTGGCCGCGGCGAAAGCCGCCGGCCTGCTGCCCGCGGAGAGCGGCGCTTACAGCTTCAACATGGTGCAGTTGACGCTGGCGGCCGAAAATGGCGCGTTTAACCTGCCGGGCTACCTGGGCAGCGAGATCATCACCCTGTCCACCTTCTGGTTCCCCTTCATCTTCATTGGCTTCGCCGTCCTGGGGGGCATTTTCCCCTTCCACAACTGGTCGCCGGATGGCCACGTGGCCGCGCCGACGGCCGTTTCCATGATCCATGCCGGCGTGCTGATGAAACTGGGCGCGTATGCGGCGCTGCGGATGGGCGTGCAGATGATGCCGGAAGGCGCACAGGTGCATCTGCCGTGGATTGTGCTGCTGACGCTGGTGAATGTGGTGTATGGCGCGTTAATCGCCTTTCGCCAGCGCGATTTTAAATACGTCATCGGCTTTTCCTCCGTCAGCCATATGGGGCTGGTGGCCATGGGCTGGACGACGATGAACCTGACCGGCATGACCGGCGCAGGCATTCAGATGTTCAGCCACGGCGCAATGACGGCGCTGTTCTTCGGCTGTGTGGGCATGGTGTATGACCGGGCCCATACCCGCGATATCCCCAGCCTGGGCGGCTTTGCGAAGAAAATGCCCTGGGTGGCGGTGGCCTTCATCGTGGGCGGCCTCACCAGTATGGGGATGCCCGGCTTAAGCGGTTTCGTCGCTGAATTCCCCATCTTTCAGGGGATGTGGGAAGCCTCGGAGCGGGTGGTGCTGACGGTGGGCAACTTCAGCCTCACCAATTACTACTCGGTGATGGTGGTGCTGGCGGCCCTGGGCATCGTCATCACGGCGGCGTATGTGCTGCGCGTGACCGGGCAGGTGTTCTTTGGCGAGTTTGACGCGGCCAAATACCCCGAAGTGGGCGATATTGCCATTCAGGATCGCATCATCCTGCTGCTGCTGGGGGTGCCGCTGATCGTCCTGGGGCTGTATCCGCAGATTATGGCCCCCATGATTAGCACCGGTTTGCAGCCGGTTCTACGGATGTTAGGAGTAATGTAGCGCATGGGCGAGTTTAACGTCTGGACGAGTTTACCGGCCGTTGCGCCGGAGGTGGGGCTGGCGGCCCTGGCGGCCATCGTGCTGCTGCTGGATGCCTACCTGCCGCAGTTCAAAAATCGCACCCGCAACATCGCCTATGTGACGGCGGCGGGCATGGCGGCGCTGGCGCTGACCCCCTTCATCTGGGCCCCGCCGGCCGGCACCAGTGAATTGTACTGGGGCGGCATGATCCGCCATGATGCGCTGGGGCAAATTTTTGCGGTCATGCTGCTGCTGGCCGGGGCCATCACCAGCCTCATCGCCGTGGAGGACAGCGGCGCGGGCCA
Organism: Anaerolineae bacterium; assembly: GCA_025454495.1. Lineage (GTDB taxonomy): Bacteria > Chloroflexota > Anaerolineae > Aggregatilineales > Phototrophicaceae > JALHOR01. The sequence continues at coordinate 1,971 of JALOOI010000019.1, read as the reverse complement.
GAAAAGTGAGTTCCACCTGGTGATTATCGTCGCCACCATGGGCGGCACGCTGCTGGCCAAATCGGCCGACCTGGTGATGATCTTCATCGCCCTGGAGACGCTCTCCATCCCGCTGTATATGCTGGCGGCCTTCCGCCGGATGGATGGTAAATCGGCCGAAAGCGGCCTGAAATACTTCCTGTTCGGCTCGTTTACCACGGCGCTGCTGCTGTACGGTTTTAGCCTGCTGTTCGGCTTCACCGGCACCACCAGCCTGGCGGGCATCGCCGATGGGCTGGCCAGTGGCACGCTGCTGACCAGTGCGTTCCCGGTGCTGGTGGCGCTGCTGCTGGTGATCGTGGGCTTTAGCTTTAAAATTAGCGCGGTGCCCTTCCATTTCTGGACACCGGATGTGTACGAAGGCGCACCCACGCCGGTGACGGCCTTCCTCAGCGTGGGCAGCAAGGCCGCCAGTTTCATGGTGTTCATGCGCCTGCTGATCGAAGTGTTCGGCCTGAACCCGAATGCGCTCACCCTGGACAATGCCGTCATCCAGCAGTTCTGGGTGGGGCTGCTGACGGTGTTCGCCATCCTGACGATGACCCTGGGCAACCTGCTGGCGCTGCGCCAGAACAGCTTTAAACGGCTGCTGGCCTATTCCTCCATCGCCCAGGCGGGCTACACGCTGATGGGCCTGGCAGCGCTTCAGGCGCAGACGGCCGCCGGGCAGGACCTGGCGATGGCTTCGGTGTCGTTCTACATGTTCATGTACACCTTCACCAATCTGGTCATCTTCGGCGGCATCATCGTCTTTGCGGAATACACCGGCCGCGACCAGATCAGCGATTTTGCCGGCCTCCAGCGGCGCAACCCCTGGCTGGCCCTGATGATGACGATTGGCCTGCTGAGCCTGGCGGGCATTCCCCCGGCGGCGGGTTTCTTCGGCAAGCTGTTCTTGTTCCAGGCGGCCGTGCAGGCTAACCTGGTGGGGCTGGCCATCATCGGCGTGCTGAATGCCATCATCGGGCTGTACTACTACCTGGTCATCATCAAGATCATGTATGTGGATCATGGCCAGGACGAGGAAAAAGCGCTGCCGCTGCCGCGCTCCTATGCCTGGGCCCTGGGCATCAGCACCGTGGTGGTGCTCATCCTGGGGGTGATCCCGGCCCCCATCTTTGACTGGGCCATGCAGGGCGCGGCCGCGGTGCGGCTGGCCCTGGGCAGCTAAGCTATAACACTGATCGGGGCAGGCGCGGCCTGCCCGCAGCACACAGCCGGCACCATGAATACGAGATGTGAAGATTGTGAAAAATTGGTTTTACCGGGCTGCCTGTGCTAGAATTCAGCGCGTTGTGGGGGCGGAATGATGACCGATAAACAACCTTCGCGCACCCGCAACCTGAGCATTACCGGGCTTACTGCGCTCACTGGCTGTATCACCCTGGGGGTGATCGCTGTGGCGCTTTTGACCGGATTATGGCTGGATAACCTGATCGGGCGGCGGGGCCCCGCCACCATCTGTATGCTGCTGTTAAGCGTACCTGTCAGCTTATACCTCATGATCCGAACTGCGCTGGCACTCATCCAGCGGATCGAACTGCCAGCCGCAGCGCCAGGCAAAAAGGTTTCATCACTCGCAGAAAAGGAGGAGTAGTCCTTTGAAGGTGAACAGGTTTAAGGGTAGAGAAGGACAGAAAGGAGACGAAGCATGACGACCAATCAACGCGGATGTGTGACCCTGATCGGTGTCCTCATCTTTGCGGCAGTCTTTTGCGTCGGGGTGCCGTTAGTCCTGCTGCCTTCCTTCCGAACAGCAACGACTTTGCCGGTCATCACGGTGCCGCCGGAATATTACCGTGAAGACTGGCCCGGCTGGAACATTCCGGTCTTCGGCTTCAATGAGATCGTGAATACCCAGGGTGCCGCGCTGCTGGCGACGATCATCGTCCTGCTGATTGCGCTGCGGGCCCGCCAGCTTTCCAACGGCTG
>JALOOI010000184.1 GCA_025454495.1 Anaerolineae bacterium | reverse complement strand
ACAGGAAAGCACGACGGTCAAACACTATCGCCAGACCTTCCCCTATGCCCAACAGATGTTCAGCCAGACGGCGCAATCGGTGGCGAAACAACTGGACAACGCCTTTCAAGCCTTTTTTGCCCGTTTGCAAGCCGGCGATAAAAAAGCCGGCTACCCGCGCTTCAAGTCCCGCACACAATTCAACAGCTTTGAGTTCAAACAGTATAAATCAGGCCTCAAAATGGACGGGCGGCGGCTCAAGATTTTTGGTGTGGGTCGGTTGCGGGTGCGCTGGCATCGCCCGCTGACAGGCACCATAAAAACCACCCGCCTCATCCACAAAGCCGGGCAGTGGTACGTCTGTTTTAGCTGTGACGTAGCGCCGGCGCTGCCGCTGCCCAAAACCGGGCGCAGCGTGGGCGTGGATGTGGGGGTTTCAGCGCTCATCACCACCAGTGACGGGGAAAAAGTGGAAAACCCGAACTTCTATCGGGCGGCTCAGGCGAAGCTGCGTGTATTGCAACGGGCATTGCAACGCAAGGCCAAAGGCAGCAAAAATCGGCGCAAAGCACTGCTGGCGGTGCAGCGCCAGCATCAGCATGTCGCCAGTCAGCGGCGGGACTGCCTGCACAAACTCAGCACCGCGCTGGTGCAGGGCTACGATGGCATCGCGCTCGAAGACCTGCGCGTGCGGAATATGGTACGCAATAAACGCCTCAGCAAGAGCATTCTGGACAGCGGCTGGTCGATGTTTCGGCAATTCCTGACGTACAAGGCTGCGAGTGCCGGTCGTCAGGTCGCCTTCGTAGATCCGGCCTGCACCTCTAAGACCTGCTCAAACTGCGCTATGCTCTTTGAGGACTTCGACCTGTCGGTGCGGTGGGTTGAATGTGCGTGTGGTCTTGCACTTGATCGAGACCACAACGCGGCCATCAACATTTTAAACAAAAGCGGGTGGGACGCACCCGTACAGCCTAACGTAGAGCGCAGGCAGGCTCAGGCGTGCTGTAGAAGCCCCCGCCTTCAGGCGTGGGGAGCGTCACAGGAACTGGCAGCAGCACAGCAACGGCGAATACACCGCCCCGCCGCCGCGCCCAGGGGCTGACTCCCGGAGGACACCCATGCAGATTCATGATACCTTTGCACTCGGACTGGATCCACGCTGGCAGATAACGCAGACCGGCACCGGCAGCGTCATCCGCCGGCCGGGGTCGCTGCACCTGACGTTGATCCCGGATGATGCACCCGCAGCGTACCACAACGCCCAGATTACGGAATACGTGCCCGCCAAACGCGATTTTCAGTGCCAGCCGCCGCTGCGCCTGACGGTGCGGGCCTGCGCCAGCCTGCATCCGGCCAACCTGGTGGGGACGGCCGGCTTTGGCTTCTGGAACCATGCGCTGGAACCGGGGCAGGCCCGCCTGGGCCGGCCGCAGGCGCTGTGGTTTTTCTTCGGTGCGCCGCCCAACAATATCGCGCTGGCGAAAGGCGTGCCCGGCCATGGCTGGAAGGCCGCCACTTTCGACGCGCACCGCTGGCAGTTCGCCGCGCTGGCCCCGTTGGCCCCGCTGGGCATGGCGCTCATGCGTAACCGGACGCTGTATAACGCCCTGTGGGGCATTGGCCAGAACGCCCTGGGCGTGCAGGAAGCGCTGCTGGACAGCGACCTGCTGAACAGCGAGCATGAGTATGTGCTGGAATGGCGGCGCGACGGCGCGACCTTCCTGCTCGATGGGCAGGTGGTGCAGCAGGTGGCGCAGGTGCCGCAGAATCCCCTGGGCTTTGTGGCCTGGATGGATAATCAATATCAGGTGGTCACACCGCAGGGGCAGTTTGCCGGCGGCGTGGTGCCGGTCAAACGCCCCCAGGCGCTGATGCTCTCGGAGATCAAGATTGAGCCGCTGTGATGCTCGCCCGGCCGTCAGTCGTCAGCCGCCGGGGTGCTTTCCGGCGTGCTTTCGGCCGCCGGGGTGCTTTCCGGCGTGCTTTCGGCGGGCGGCGTATTTTCCGGCGTGCTTTCAACGGGCGGCGTGACTTCGGCGGGCGGCGTGACTTCGGCCGCCGGGGTGCTTTCCGGCGTGGCTTCAGCGGTGCGTTCCGGTGGCGGCGCATTGTCGATGACGAAACGGCCCGACCGGGCGCATAAGCCGGTGCGGTCGCCCTGCGTCAGCGTCAGTGACCAGGTGTAGCGGCCGGCGGCGGGCATTCGTTCCGGGAACAGGGTAAAAGCCAGCAGCGGGCTGCCGGGGAAGGACTGCCGCACGGTCAGCCCGCTGGCCTCATGCACGGCCACAAACTCCAGCCGCACCGGTCGTAATTCCGTCAGCACCAGCAGTTGAAAGGGCGTGCCCGCCCGGTACAGCAGCCCGTCCGCGTCATTCTGGATGATGCTGAGCGCGGCGCATACATCCGCCGCCGGGATGGGCGTGGGGGTGGGGGTGACGGTGGCGGTGGGCGTGATGGTGGGGGTACGGGTGATGGTGGGCGTAAAGGTCGGCGTGAAGGTGGGCGGCAGCGTGGGGCGGGCCGCCGGCGGCGTAACGATGCGGGCGCGGGACGTGGCCGTAACCGTGGGCGTGAACGGCAGCGGGCCCGGCGCGGGGGCCGCCTGGCAGCCGGCCAGCACACTCAGCAGCAGCCCGGCCGCCGCGATAAACCCGTACAGGCGTGGCACAGGCGATCTCCTTCCGGTGGTCTCGCCGGCCATTATACCGCAGCCCGGCCGGCCCTGCGCCCGGCGGCACCGGGTAACTTCCTTCCTAATTGTGACATTTGACAGCATTTCAACAGGATATTTGTCACAGTTTTACGGCCCGCAGATGCTATAATCCTCCCATACTCCGCGCCCGACGACGAAGACAGGGGGCTTACCATGACACTCAATCCTTTCAACCTGGCCCTGCGCATCATTCAGCCACGCATGAATACCCTGCTCAAACTGAACCCGGATGCCGCCGCCGCTCTCCGCGAAACCCTGAACACGCTGGACACCCTGCCGCCCGCCGCCGCCAAATCGCTGCTGGTGCGGACGGCCGCCATCTACCGCCACCTGGCGCTGGAAGCTGCGGCCGTCACCCGCGCCCTCCAGCAGCCGGCCGTCAGCGATTATTTCGACGCGCTCCAGCAGCGCCGCCAGACGGTGCGTATCGCCGTCTTCGGCGCGAAAGCGGGGGCCGTGTATCCGGGCATCGCCCGCTGGATCGAAGGGCGTGAACTGACGCGCCCGGTGGATGTTCACCTCACCCTGTTCGATACGGTGCACGCCTGGCAGGAAGATTTGCTGCTGCTGCACCAGCACATCCGCACCCATTACCGGCTGGCCACCAGCGGGATGGATCTCAGCATCAGCGGCCGGCAGTATTATGATGCCCGTGCCAACCCGTTGAATTTTCACCTGGGGGATATTCTGGCGCAGCAGGACATCTACCTGTTTTGCGACCTGCCGGCCACGCCGGAGACCGATGGCATCTGGCGCATGTCTGCGGCGCTGGAACGGCTGTCGGCGCAGGCGCTGCTGCTGTTTATGGAACAGCCCGCCCAGGCTGACCGCGCTGCCCGCTACCTGGGCACGCTGAGCGAGCATCCGGGGGTGGCCGCGCAGCCGGCCCTGCGGGCCGAGGAAACCGTCCTCATCCCGGATGACGACTGGCATTTTGTGCAGTATCACCCGGAATTTCATGATCTGATGCAGTGCCTGGGGCAGCCGCCGGCCCGCCAGCGCCGCCTGCATCTGCTGGCCACCTGGTTCCAGCCGCAGCCCGCCCACAGCGATTATCGCCAGCATTTCGCCGTGCATTGACCTGACCGGCCAGTTCGCGCTCAGCCGGGCGGCGGTTCGTCCGGCGCGGGCGGGGCCGGCACGCGCTGCCAGGTGGTCATATCGCGGCAGCCGGCGCAAATATCCGGCGGGGTGTCTTCGGCGGCGGTAAAATGCTGCTGCCCGCAGTTGGGGCAGCGCCAGCGTTGCAGGGCGGCCGTCGCGCCGGGGGGTGGCGCGGCGGTCGCGGCCGTGGCATCGTCAGAGGGCACGCAGGCTTTCCTCCGGGTGCAGCGGTAAAATCATGCCGAAGGTGCTGCCGCTGCCTTCATAACTGTGCACGTACACGCTGCCGCCGTGCGCTTCCGCCACCGATTTCACGATGGCCAGCCCCAGGCCGCTGCCGCGAATATCGCGCCGGTTTTCCACCCGGTAGAAGCGGTCAAACAGGCGGATTTGCGCCCACGCCGGAATGCCGGGGCCATCGTCCACCACCTCGATCCGCAGGTGCTGCGCGTCTTCGTACAGCCGCAGTTCCACCCGCGACCCGGTGGTGTTGTACTTGGCCGCGTTTTCCAGGTAATTCACCAGGGCCCGCTGCATCCATTCCCGATCCACCCGGATCGTCAGCGGCAGGTGTTCATCCAGATGCACCGTGTACCCCAGCCGGCGCTCATCCATCAGCGGTTTGATGCCGGCGCTGACTTCGTAACACATCTCCCGTAAATCCACATCTTCCAGGCGAAACTCATAACCGCTTTCAATTTTTTCGATCTGGAGCAGATCGTCAATCAGCCGTTGCAGCCGGTGAATGCCGCTGCGGGCGATGGTAATCACCTCGCGCAGCATGGCATCATTATGGTCGATCATGCCTTCCAGCGTGTGAATGGAACTCTGCGTCACGCTGAGGGGGTTTTTCATGTCGTGGGCGGCAGCCTGGATGAACTGCACGCGGGCAATTTCCGCTTCGCGCAGGTGGGTAATATCGCGCAGCACGATCACGCTGCTATCCGCCAGCGGCTGGTACTGCACCTGGGCCGGGGCCTGCACCGACGACACCAGCACAGACAATTCCTGCCCCGTCTCCAGCGACACGCGGAAGGATTTCAGGCTGTCGCTGGCATCGCTCTCCAGCGCCAGCAGCAGCCGGTCACGCACGCGCGGCTGGATGGGCGCATCGCGCAGCGGCCGGCCCATCACCTGCCCGGCCGTCACATCCAGCATCCGGGTGGCGGCATAATTAATCAGGCTGATGTGCCCGCTCTGGTCGGTGGTGAGGATGCCATCGGCGGTGGAGTGCAAAATGGCATTCAGGCGATTTTCCTGTTCCACATGCATTTCGTACAGCCGGGCATTGTCAATGGCCACGCCCACCGTATCGGCGATGGATTTCACCACGTCCACCAGGTCATCATCGAAGCGGTTGGCGCGGTGGCTCATCACGCTTAAAATGCCGATGATGCGCCCGCGGGCGTGCATGGGGGCCATCACAATCGACCGAAAATGCTCTTTGCTGAAGCCGGGGACGGCAAAATTTTCGTGTTCGTCCAGGTTGTTATGTACCACGGCATCATCGCGGTTGATGACTTCCCAGGACATGCCGCGCCCGGCCGGAATACGCATGGGGTTGCTGACGACGAAATCCTGCATCCAGCCAAGCTGCGCCCGCAGCACCACCTCCTGGCGGGCTTCATCGATGAGGCTGATGCCGGCGGCCTCGGCCCCCACCACCCGCGTCACCACCTGGAGCGCTGTATTAAACGTAATGTCCAGATCGAGCGAATGACCGACTGTTGCCGCCACGACGTTGATCGCCGCGATTTGCTGCGTGCGGCGCTTCACCTCCTCATTGAGGCGAAGATTTTGCTCGCGCAGCGTGCCTGTATCCGTCACCATGGCGTTATCTCCGTAAGATTACACCCAGTGTATCTAAAATTGTCATTTGGCGGTAGGGGCTGCATAATCAACGCGGGCGGGCCGGGCCGGTGGTGGCGGCGACCGGCGCTCCTTAACCACCCGTCACCACCGGGAAAGGCACATCATGCTGGATATACAGGCGGTGCGGGCGCAGTTCCCCGCGCTTCATCAACCGACGGCGGCCGGCACGCTGCCGGTGTTTCTGGACAACCCGGCCGGTACCCAGGTGCCGCAGCGCGTCATCGACGCGGTGAGCGCGTATTACCGCACCATGAACGCCAACGCCGGCGGTAAATTCGCCACCAGCCAGCGCAGCGATGCCATGATGCAGCGGGCCCGGGAACGGGTGGCGGCCTTCCTGAACGCCCCCCGCCCGGAGGAAATCGTCTTCGGGCAAAATATGACCACCCACAATTTTCAGCTCAGCCGGGCCCTGGCCCGCACCTGGCAGCCCGGCGATGAGATCGTGCTGACGCGCATGGATCATGATGCCAACGTGGCCCCCTGGCTGCACGTGGCGGCGGATAAAAACCTGGTGGTGAAATGGGTGGATATTCGCCCGGAAGATTGCACGCTGGATTTGCACAGCCTGGAGGCGGCCCTCAGCGCCAGGACGAAACTGGTGGCCGTCGTTCATGCGTCGAATGCGGTGGGCACCATCAACCCCATCGCCCGCATCGCGGGGCTGGCGCACGCGGCCGGGGCGCGGGTGGTGGTGGACGCGGTGCAGAGCGCCCCGCATATCCCCATGGATGTGCAGGCGCTGGACTGCGATTTTTTGCTGTGTTCGGCCTATAAATTCTTCGGGCCGCACATCGGCGTGCTGTGGGGGCGTTATGACCTGCTGGCCGCGCTGCCGGCCTACAAAGTGCGCCCGGCCAAAGATGTGCCGCCGCATAAATTTGAAACGGGGACGCTGAGTTTTGAGACGATCCACGGGGTGGCCGCCGCGATTGATTATCTGGCGGAGTTCGGTGGCGGCGATATTCAGGCGGGGATGCGGGCGCTGGTGGCGTATGAGCGCGACCTGGTGACGTATCTCATCGACGGGCTGCACAGCCTCCCCGGCGTGCGGATTGCCGGCATCACCGACCCGGCCCGCTACGCGGAGCGCGTGCCGACGGTGGTCTTTGTGCGGGAGGGCTACACCCCGGCGCAGATCGCTGAATACCTGGCGGCGCAGGATATTTATGTGTGGCACGGCAATTATTACGCCCAGGAGATTATGGAAGCGCTGGGCCACGGGGCCGGGGGCATGGTGCGGGTGGGGCTGGCGCACTACAACACCCGCGCCGATATTGACCGGCTGCTGGCGGCGCTGCGGGCCATGTAGCGGCACCGGGGGCGGCCGGGCGGCCGCCCCGCCCGGCCTTATTCGATATCGACCTTTTTCTTGTCGTCGCCATCGACATCGCGCACCACTTCCAGCCGAACTTCCGTCACCAGCGCGGCCAGGGCCCCGATGGCCGCCAGCAGCGGGGCAAACACCAGCAGGGCGCTGCCGGCGATGACGCTGGCCGTCAGCGGCACTTCCATCAGCACGTCGCCATCCTTCTTGCGAATGACCAGGCGGCGCACATTCCCCTGTTCGATCAGTTCTTTCACGCGCTCCACCAGGTCGCGCCCTTTCACTTCCAGTTCTTCGGTCCAGGTCTGCTGGCCATCGTTTTTGCGTTTGTCGTCGCTCATGGGTTCCTCGCTGCTGCTGATGAATGTCGATGCAGACCGCCGCGCGCGCGGTCTCTGTATGCTGCATTACGCAGCCGCGCGGCCACGGTTGCGCCCTAATCCGGCGCGGGCACGGCCGGGGCGCTCTCGCCGCCCAGGCGCTGGCGGGCCGTTTCGCGGCGGCCGCGGGCCGGGGCATGTTCCAGCACCGCCCCCAGGCCAAAGCGCGGCATGTTGGCGTACACACATTCATACTGGCCGGGATCAATGCGATAGGTTTCGTGCCACACGCCCACGGTGCCGTCGCTGCCGATGGCCTGGTTATAGCTGCGCCAGGCGGCCAGGTGCGGGTCAGACGGGCTGCGGGCGAACTGCTCCAGCGCCTCAAAGGAACGCCAGTACTGCACCAGCGCCACCCCGCGCCAGTACAGGTAAAACTCGCCGCCCAGGTAGCCTTTTTCCGGGTGCTGGTGCAGCGTGCTGAGCATTCCGCCCATGGCGTTGAAGACCGGCAGCCAGCGCCGCACGGCCAGCAGCCGGTTCAGGCGCATCCCGATCAAAAAAACGACGAAGGGTTCATCCGTGATGGCGGTATAACGTCCGGGCATGATGGTCATGTTACGCTCCTGCGGGATTGGGGGCGCGGCGGTGGCCGCGCCTGCTGTCGGGCTGTACGTATCAGGCGCGGGCGGGTTGCGGGCCGGCGGCCGCCAGGTGCCCGCGATACCAGTCCAGCGTGGTGGCCAGCCCCTGCGCCAGCGGGGTGGCGTGCAGGCCAAAGGCGCGTTCAAATTTGCTGCTGTCCACGATGAAGGGGGCATCGAATTGATACAGCGTCTTTTGCAGCTCGCGCATGATGGGCATGAATAAGCCGAGCAGCCGCAGCGTGCCGCGCCCGGCCAACTGAATTTTCACCTTTTGCCCGGTCAGGGCCAGCACCTGGTCAATGACCTGCTGCATGGTGGCCGCCGGCGCGGAGGGCACATGCCAGGCCTGCCCCAGGGCTTCTTCGCGCTGGCCCAGCAGCACCAGCGCTTTGCCGATGTCCGGCATGTAGGTATAGGTGTGGGGCATATCCAGCCGCCCCAGGGCCTGGAGGGTGCCGCCGCGCAGGGCCGGGATGAACACGCGGTCGCCGGGGGTGCCTTCCAGCACGCGCGGCCCGTAAAAATCGGAGGCCCGCCCCACGGCCACGCGCACGCGGCCGGCCTGGTGGCGGCCAGCGGCAGGTCTTCCGTCAGGGGGCGGCCCTGCGTATCGCCGTAGCCGTACATATTTTCCATGACGACGAGTTTGGCCTGCGCGGCCGTGGCCGCGGCCAGCACGCCCTGTTGCAGCGGCGGGAACTGGCGCGGCCAGTCGGTATAGGGGGCGTTGATGGCGGAATAGACCACCGCCGCGCCGCGGGCGGCCGTGCGGGCAAAATCATGATTGGTGACATCGCCCCGGAGCACTTCCACCCCGGCCGGGGCCCCTGGCAGCCCGCGGCGGCTGATGATGCGGACGGGCCGACCCTGGGCCCGCAGTTCATCCATAATGGCCTGGCCCACGGGCCCCGCGCCGAAAATAACGTGTAAATCGGTGGTCTGGTTGTGCTGCGTCATGGTATGGCTCCTGTGAGAAAGATGCGTTAAACGACGAAACGGGGTTCACCGGGGCGCAGCGAAAACACCGGCCGGGCGGTGAACGGCGGTCAAAATCAGCCCAAAAAAGTGACGTGGTGACGGCGGGCGCGGCTTGGCGGCCCTACGGCGAAAAGCCCAGGCTGTGCAGCCAGGCAGCCACCTCATCGTGGAAGAAGGCGGCCGTCTCCAGCGGCATCAGGTGGCCCAGCAGCGCCGGCATGGTCAGCCCGTACAGCAGCGACCAGGCGCGAAAGCCCAGGTAGATGGCCGTGGGCGACACCGGGTAGTCATTAGCAGTGATGAGCCGGGCCAGCGGCAGCGCCTGGGCGGGCGGCACCCGGTCATAAGGCGGCCGGGGGTGCAGTTCGCCGCGCTGGAGCGCCTGCTCCATGGGCGTGACCAGCAGGATAAAAATCCGCACGGCCGCCGGCACGGTGATGTCACCGGGGGCGGTGTAACCGGGGATGGGCGTGCCGTAAATGAGCAGGTATTCGGCCGGGTGCGCGAGTGCCCAGGCATAATAGGCCTGCATGGCGGCGTGCAGCCCGGCCGCCGCCGCTGCCCCGGCCTGCTGTTCCAGCGCGGCCTGCATGGCATCGCCCAGGCCGGTGAAGCCATCCACCACCAGCGCGGTGATGAGGTCATCCTGGGAGGGAAAATAGGTGTACAGCGCCGGGGCGGTGATGTCCAGCGCCCGCGCGATGGCCCGCAGCGACATGCCGGCCGCGCCTTCGGCCGCCAGCAGCCGCCGGGCGGTGGCCTTAATGTCTTCGCGGATGCTGTCGTGGACTTCGGCCCGTTTGAGGCGCGGCATGGCGTAAACTCCATTTAATTTACTATACACTGTAAATTAAACACCGTTTACGTTATTCTGTCAAGGGGTGAATCGTGGCGGCCGGTCAGCGGATGTAGAAGCGCAGGGCCAGCCGCCCCAGGCGAATTTCATCGCCGGTACGCAGCGGGTAAGGCTGCTGCGGGATGAGTTTGGTACCATTGAGGAACGTGCCATTGTAGCTGTCCAGGTCGGTGAGGGTGGGCGGCTGCGCTTCGGCATCCAGCCGGGCATGATGCCGCGATACGCCGCGTGCCCGGGCATCATAGGCTTCCAGGTCCACCGTGGCCACCACGTCGCCTTCGCTGCGGCCGATGATAATATCGCGGCGGCGCTCCACCGACAGCGGTTTTTCCTCATGGGCGATGTACAGCACCACCGGCAGCGAGGTCAGCGGCTGACCATCCGGGCCGGTGTTATCGGCTGGATCGTGCAACTGGCTGGTGGCGATGGAACCCAGCAGCGAATCGTAAATATCGGTGTGGCATTTATGGCAGATGAGCGCTCCGGCCAGATTCTGGTGGCCGCATTCCGGGCAAAGCATGGTCTTTATCCTGGGCTGCATGGGCTGAATTTGACGAACACGCCGTTCTACGACTATTATAACGCACGCTGCGAACAGGAGTCCTGACGATCACGATGGGTATTTTGTACCTGGTGGCCACACCGATTGGCAATCTGGAAGATATTACGCTGCGGGCGCTGCGTATTCTGCGCGAGGTGCGCCTCATCGCGGCGGAAGATACGCGCACGTCGCGCGTGCTGCTGCAACATTACGACATTCATACGCCGCTGACCGGCTACCATGACCACAGCGGCGACCGGCAGGCGGCCCGCCTGTACGACGCGCTGAGCCTGGGCGATGTGGCGCTCATCAGCGATGCCGGGATGCCGGGCATCTCCGACCCTGGTTATGAGCTGGTGCAGGGGGCGCTGGCGCGGGGGCACCCGGTGGTGCCCATTCCGGGGGCCAGCGCGGTGATCACCGGGCTGGTGGCTTCCGGGCTGCCCACCGACCGTTTTATTTACATGGGCTTCTTCCCGCGCAAAGACAGTGAACGGCGCGACTGGCTGCGCCAGTGGCAGAGCGAAACGCGCACGGTCATCGTGTACGAAAGCCCGCACCGCCTGGCCGAAACGCTGGCGCTGGTGGTGGAGGTGCTGGGGGCGGCGCGGCCGGTGTGCGTGGCCCGCGAAATGACCAAGCTGTACGAAGAATTCTTCCGGGGCGGGGCCGCCGCGGCGCTGGCCCATTACCAGGCGCACAACCCGAAAGGCGAAGTGACGCTGTTGATCGGCGGGGTGAGCGAGGCGGCGCAAACCTGGGATGAAGCGCAGGTACGCCAGGCGCTGCTGGCGCAGATGGCCGCCGGGGAATCGCTTTCGGCGGCGGCCCGCAGCGTGGCCGCGGCGGCCGGCTGGCAAAAAAAGGCGGTGTATCAACTGGGGCTGGACTTGCAGGGCTGACGACGCTTTATTGCAGCGGCTCCAGCATATCGCGCCCTTCGCCATAGGCGTTATCGGACAGCTTAAACAGGCTGCCGGTGGGGGGCGGCAGGGGGATGGTGGGGTCATCATCGCCGAATTCATCCAGCGCGGCCATGGTCATCGTCTCGTTCAGCCGGTAATCGCTGGCATCTTCCGCCACGATCACGATCACGCTGATGTTGTCTTTGCCGCCGCGCAGGTTGGCCAGGTCAATCAATTCACTGCTGATGATGACCGGGTCCTGCTCCGACATGGCGATGGTGGCAATCTCCGGCGTGCGAACATGCAGCGTCAGCCCGTCCGAACACAGCACCAGGCGGTCGCCCGGCTGCATATACACATCCGACACCAGATCAATATCCACTTCGGAGGACTGGCCCAGGGCGCGGTACAGCACATTGCCCATGGGGTGATCGCGGGCTTCTTCCGGCTTAATGTGGCCGGCATCCACCAGCGCCTGCACAAAAGTATGATCGGAGGTGATCTGGGTGATGGAGCCATCCTGGCCATCCACCAGGTAGGCGCGGCTGTCGCCCACATGGGCGATGACCACTTCGGAGCGGCGGGCGAAGGCCATGGTGAGCGTGGTGCCCATGCCTTTAAGTTCCGGGCGGTGGCTGGCGCGTTTGAGGATGCTGAGGTTGGCCTGGCGCACGGCTGTTTCCAGCTTCTCCGCCAGGTCGCTGCTGTCCACGCTGCTGTAATCATCCGGCTTGCGGTAGCGGCTGTTGACCATCATCTCCTGAATGGTCTCCACCGCGATCCGGCTGGCTTCCTCGCCGGCGGCGGCCCCGCCCATGCCATCGGCCACCACTGCCAGCACATAGCCATCATCCCCCCACAGGTGAATGCTGTCTTCGTTGTTCTGGCGCACCCGGCCCTTGCTGGTGCGGGCGCTGCTGCGGAGGCGAATGCCATATCCCGGACGGTACATGCCGGTCTCCTCGATGCTGTCTTACTCTTTATTCTAATCGACTCAGATTGTGATGCAAGCCAGGCGCTGTGCGCCTTCAGTATAGCGCAGACCAGGACGAACCGGAAGTAACCCTGTGTGACGACTCGTAAACGTGTTATCGTTTGTGGCAGGCACAGGCACACCGGGAACGTGACGCGCATGACTCTCAGCCAGTTGTATCACATTGAAAATTATATTGACACTTTCGCGCCGGGGCATTATGCGCGGGTGATGGCAGCGCTGGACTTTCGCACCGGGCAAACGGTGGCGCTGAAAGTGCTGCGCCCGGAACACCTGCACCCGGAAGGCGACATGCGCTGGGAATACCGCGCCTTTGGCAATGAGGCCCACATCCTGGCCCGCCTGGCGGATAGCCCGCATATCGTGCGGCTGCTGGACTGCGGCTTTCTGGAATCGTCCCAGGAAGCGCCCGACGGCGGCGCGGCGGTGAGCCTGGGGACGGATGCGGCGGCATTTGGCAAAGAACTGGCGGAGCAGGCGCGGCGGGGCTGGCGGCCCTACCTGGCGCTGGAAAATTTACCGCGCACGGACAATTTGTTCTACCTCATGCAGCCCAATTCACGCAGTTTGCGCCGCCGCCTGCCCGGCGAAGAAGGCATCGCCCTGGCGCTGCAATTCGCCAGTTTGCTGCACCAGGCGCACGCGCAGCGCATCGTGTATCTGGATCATAAGCTGGAGCATGTGTACTGGGACGGCCAGACGCTGCGGGTGATTGATTTCAACAGTTCGCAGCAGCTTAGCACCGAAACGGCCCGCCCGGCGGAATACATGAAGGATTTGCATAACCTGTGCGTGGGGGTGCTGTACCCGCTGTTCACCGGCATGTCGCCGCGCAAGACGACGCTGCTGCCGCAGCCGGGCGGGCTGGAAGCGCTGGAAGCCCGCTACCAGGACATCACCGAACTGGATTTTATGATGGAGCCGACGCTGAGCCAGGCGTTACAGGCGCTGTTGCAGCGCGGGGCGGCCATGCAGATCGAAAGTGTGGAGGCGTTTACGCAGGCGTTGCAGCAGGTGGCGGCCCTGCACGGGCGCGATTTTCCCGGTCATTACACCACGCCGGCCAGCCGCAGCGCCCGCGACAAAATGCGCCAGGGGCTAAAACTGCTGCGCGAGGGCGAAGGCCGCCTGCGCCAGGCGCGTGCGGTGATGGACGGCATCAGCGAAGACCTGGAGGACGAACTGCGCCGCCTGGTGAAGGGTGTCAGCGAGATGCTCAATCACCGGGTGATTCCGTAGGGGGCGGGTGCGGGGTTCGTTCCCCCGCACCGCACCGTGGCTGCGTCAGTTGTCGTCCTTGCTCAGGCGGCGCACCCCTTTACGCTCCGCCTCTTTGCGGGCCTGTTCGTCGCGGCGCTGCGCTTCATAGGCTTCACGCTCAGCGCGTTTGCGCTCACGTTCTTCTTTCAGGCGGGCATCGGCGGCTTCACGCTCGGCCCGCAGGCGCTCCTGCTCGCTGCTGCGCTCGGACTGGCGGCGT
>JALOOI010000183.1 GCA_025454495.1 Anaerolineae bacterium | reverse complement strand
CAGGGCAAACGCGCCCACATACGCGAACACATCCAGCACCTGGCGGCCCGCGGCCAGCGCCCGCACCTGCGCCCGGTTATCGCGCTGGTCACAGAAGAAGCCGGTTTTGTGCCCGCGCAGCACATCCACCGCAAAAGTGAGGCCGTTTTCGGTGAACAGCACCGGCCCGGCCGGGGGCGTGCCGGCCAGGGTGGTGGCATCGCGCAGGCCGGCGGCCTCCCCCGCCTGAAGCTGGCGATTCAGCCGCAGCACCACGCGCTCCACCCCCGGCAGGGCCACCAGCGCCGGCAGCAGCGCCCGCAGGTGGGGCGGCCACACGGCCGCATACAGCTTCAGCACCAGCGTCGCGCCATAACGATCCACCACCAGGCCGGGCAGGCCATCATTTTCGCCATGGATGAGGCGGCAGCCGGTGGTGCCCTGCGCGGCCAGCGGGGCCCGGCGGGCCGCCGCCTGCTGCACCTGCGCCGCGAACCAGTCGGCATCAATGCGGGCGGGCTGGCCGTGCTGCAACAGCTTCACCCGCAGCGGCGATGCCGGGTCATACAGGCCGATGCCCAGAAAACGCTCTTTGCCATCGTAAATCACCGCCAGGTCGCCGGGCTGGCCGTCGTGGCTCTGCCGCCGGATCGATTCGGCATACAGCCAGGGATGGCCCTGGCGCAGGGCTTTTTCGGCCGCCGGGCTGACGTGCAGCGCCAGCCGGCGCGGGCCGGGCTGCGGCAGGTCGGCGGGTAAATGCAGGGGCGGGGTGGGTGCGGGCATATCCTCTGGTCTCCGGCGGCGGGTGGGAGGCTATGGTACCACAGACGGGCCGCCTCACCCCAGATACAGCGCCGTGCAGGCGGCTACCATCTGCTCCACGCTGTAGCCGGCGGCGGTCTGGCGGGCCTGCTGCCCCAGGGCCGCGCGGACGGCGGGCGGGGTGGCCAGCACCTCGGCCAGCACGGCCGCCAGCGCGTCTACATCCTGCGTGGGGAACGTCCAGCCGGTTACGCCGGGGCGCACCGCCGCCAGCACATTGGCCCCCTCCGAGGCGATGACCGGTTTACCGGCGCACATCGCCTCGATCACCACCAGCCCAAAAGACTCCACGATGGACGGCAGCACGGTTGCATCCGCCAGGTGATAATACGGCGCGACCTCCTGCACCGGGGCAAGCTGGCGCACATAAGCGCCCAGTCCGGCCGCGGCGATCAGGTGATCGATGTGCGCCTGCGCGTTCTCGTCGGTCACGGCCCCCATGATGAGCAGGCGGAAATCCGGCGGCAGCCGGCCGGCAGCGTGTAACTGCCCCAGGGCCCGCAGCAGCGTCGGGTGGTCTTTCTCCGGGTCGATGCGGGTGATGTTGGCCAGCACAAAACCGGCGGCCGGGAAAAGCTGCTCGCGCAGGCCGGGCTGCGGGTTGCGGGCAAACTGCGCCAGCTTCACGCCGCAGGGGATGAGCAACAGTTTGGCTGCCGGCAGCCGGCCCGCCTCCGTAAGGCAGCGCGAGGTGTGCGGGCTGTTGGTGATCAGGCGATCACTCAGCGGGTGCAGCCAGCGCAGCCAGCGCAGCCGCCCGGCGCTGTAAAATGACTGCTGTTCGATGGTGTACAGGGTATGGGCGGGGCACAGCGGGCGGCCCAGCATGGCGATGATGTTGGCCACGTACAAACAGCCCTGCACGATCTGCGGGCGCAGCCGGCGCACCAGCCGCACATACCGCCCGATGGCCGTGGCCAGGTAGCGCCCGCGCCCCACCGGCAGCGGCATCTCCAGGCTGTGCACCGGCACATCCAGCGCGGCCACGGCCGGCAAAAAATGCGGCGGCACGCTGGCCGCGTCGTGCACCGTCAGCACCACCGGCGCAAACACCTGCCGATCCAGCCCTTCCAGCAGGTACACAAGCTGGCGTTCTGCGCCGCCGGCCCCCAGCGAATCGATGACAAAGAGAATGGTAATGCGTGCCATGAGAAATCCAGCGTTTTCGACTATACTGAAGCTATTCTAAACGAAAGTGGCGGGCCGGGCCTGTGGTGGAAACCGAATGTCGCAGGGTGATGGCCTCACCTTCATCCCGGATGTCGTTGCCGGGTCACGATGCATCGTGACCCGGCTCCCCTCGCCCAGGGCGCAGCCCGCCCGGGAGAGGGGCCGGGGGTGAGGGCGCTACCCTTCCATTTTGATGCAATAGTCCAGTCCAGATCACGACAGATCGTGATCCGGCTCACCCGGCCCGGGGACATTGAAGCCGTGTGCCGTGTCCTATCATCTGGAATTTGGTTCACCCGGAAAGCCCTGAGCATGTGCGGTATTTGCGGTATCTGGTATTTTGACCGGCAGCGGCCGGTGAGCGAGGGCCTGCTGCGGGCCATGACCGGGACGCTGGTGCATCGCGGGCCGGACGAGGACGGCGTGTATGCGGCCGGGTCGGTGGGGCTGGGCTTTCGCCGCCTCAGCATCATTGACGTGGGCGGCAGCCACCAGCCCATGACGCAGGAAACCGGCCAGGTGTGGCTCGTCTTCAACGGCGAAATTTATAATTTTCAGGCGCTGCGGGCCGGCCTCATCGACCGGCACCAGTTTAAAACGCAGGGCGATACCGAAACGCTGCTGCACGCCTATGAACAGTACGGCCCGGATTTTGTGCAGCATCTGCGCGGCATGTTGCCCCGGCCGATACGCTGACGCTGACGGTGGATCGCTTTGGCAAAAAGCCCCTCTATTACCTGCTGGATGCGGAAAAAGTCATCTTTGCGTCAGAATTGAAAGCCATTCTGCAACATCCGGGGCTGCGCCTGGAACTGGACCCGGCCGCGCTGGATGCCTATCTCTACCTGGGCTATGTGCCGGCCCCGCTGACCATCTTCCGGCAAATTCGTAAGCTGCCGCCGGCGCACCTGCTGCGCCTGCACCGCGATGGCACGCTGACGCAAACGGAATACTGGCAGCCGCGCTTCGTGCCCCCGGCTGAATATGACCTGCGCCCCGCGGCCGAGCTGGCCGCCGACCTGCGCCAGCGCCTGCTGGCGGCGGTGCGCCTGCGGATGGTGAGCGAAGTGCCCCTGGGAGCGTTCCTCAGCGGCGGGGTGGACAGCAGCGCGGTGGTGGCGCTCATGAGCCAGGTCAGCACGCAGCCGGTGAAGACCTATGCCATCGGCTTTGAAGACAGCGCCTTTGACGAAACGCACTACGCGCAGCAGGTGGCCACTTTTTGCCGTACCGACCACACGCGCGAGGTGGTGCGGCCGGATGTCGTCACCATTTTACCGCAGCTCATCCACCAGTTTGATGAACCCTTCGCCGATTCCTCCATGATCCCTACGTATTATGTGTCGTGGGCGGCGCGGCAGCATGTGACGGTGGCGCTCAGCGGCGATGGCGGCGATGAAGTGTTCGCCGGCTATCATCGCTACCGGAATGTGTTCCGGCACCGGCTGGTGCAGCGCTTCATCCCGCCGCGGCTGCGCCCGGCCGCCGGGGCCGCAGCGGGCCGGCTGCCGGACGCGCTCAAAATCGGCCGTTACGTGCAGGGGGTGGCGCAGCCCGCGCTGGAACACTGGTCGATGCAGACGGAATTTTTTACCGCCGCACAGCGCCAGGCGCTGCTGGCCGCCCCGCCCGCCCTCAGCGCCGAAGATCACCGCCGCCGGGTGCTGGCCGCCACGGCCGGGCTGGACTGGCTGGCGCAGTACCAGACGCTGGATATTCGTACCTACATGGCCGGCGATATTCTGGTGAAGGTGGATCGGGCGAGTATGCTGGCTTCGCTGGAAGTGCGCTGCCCGCTGCTGGATCAGGAGGTGTTCGAGTTTATGGCGCGGGTGCCGCCCTGGCTGCGGATGACGCAGCAGGATAGCAAAATTTTGCTGAAGCAGGCGCTGCACGGGCTGCTGCCGCCGGCCATCTTCACCCGCGATAAACGCGGGTTCATGATCCCGCTGCGGCGCTGGTTGCAGCAGCCGTTAAAACCGCTGCTGTATGATACGCTGCTGGATGCCACCGCCCGCCAGCGCGGCCTGTTGCAGACGGGGGCGGTGCAGCGCCTCATCACCGAACACGTCAGCGGGCAGGTGGATCATCAGCATCGGCTGTGGGCGCTGCTGTGCCTGGAACTGTGGGCGCGGGACTACCTGTGAGCCGGCCCCGCACCCGTGCCGCTTAATTTTTAAGCTGGCAGTCGTGGTCAAATTCCAGCGTGAAGGGGGTACCCTCGATGCGAAAGTCGTAGCCGTCGGCATCGTACACAATGACGGCGACCGCGGCCGCCGGTGCGCCGCGCGTGCGGGCAGTGTCCCACAGCCGGGCAAAAGCGCAGCGCGGCGGCGCGGCCAGCCGCACCACCTCGCGGTCATCGTCGCGCCAGTGATGCCAGGTGCGGGTGAAGAAAAATTCTGTTTCTT
This sequence comes from Anaerolineae bacterium, assembly GCA_025454495.1. Classification (GTDB taxonomy): domain Bacteria; phylum Chloroflexota; class Anaerolineae; order Aggregatilineales; family Phototrophicaceae; genus JALHOR01. The sequence continues at coordinate 6,982 of JALOOI010000183.1, read as the reverse complement.
CCATCCGCACGAAAATCCACTCGTAATAATTGCCCACGCTGCTGGTGCCGGCCCCCAGGGGCTTGCCCCCGTCCGGCGGTTCGATCTGGCGGGCAAAGTTGTAATGCACCGACGGATCATAATTGGCCCACAGGTCAAGCGTGCCATCCGGGCGCACATATTCCGCCCGCAGTTGAACCAGGTCATAGCCGCCGGCCAGCGCCGCCGCGTCGTCATAGCGGGCGATGGGGTCATAGCGGGCGGCATCGCCGGGGGCGAACCACATGCCGCTGAGGATCATCGGGCCCAGCGACGTGAGCAGGACAAGGGCCACCGTGCTCAGCCCGATTTTCAGGCAGCCCGCCCGGCCCAGGGTTTCCGGGGCGGCTTTGCGCTTGCCGCGTTTGGGTTTTTCGTCCGGCACAGCTTCCGGGGTATTCCAGTCGTCGGGCATGGCCTCGCCTCCGCGTCATCCGGTCTGACTGTGATTATACGGGAAAATGGGGCCGGGCGCGTTACAGCGCCAGCACCATTTCGATGCGGCGAAAAGCCTCAAAATAGCCCAGTTTCTGGTACTGCACCCACGCCGGATGATCGACCGGCAAATTTTCAATGCTGGTATCCTGCACCGGGAACAGGAAATGCACCCCGGCGATCAGCGCATAGGTCAGGTCGGGGCCGGCGGCTGGATCCAGCACGAAATGGGTGAGCATAAAGGGCGTGCGCTGAAAGGCGATCCAGCCGCTTTCGCCGGTGGGCAGCGTCAGCCGCAGGCCGCGAATGCCGCCGGCATTCTTCAGCGAGGCGGTTTCTTCCACCCAGGAGGGGTTTGGCTCGCGCTGCTGGAGCAGGGTAAAAATGTCGCTGTCAAGATCTTCGACCAGCACACTGGCGGGCATTTGCCCGTCTTTTAATTTGCCCGGCGGGCGGCGAATGACGATCAATTCGCGCACGTCCACAAAGCCCAGTTTGCGAAACAGGCGGTACGCCGGCTCATTGCCCTGGATCACTTCCAGTTGAATCTGGCGCAGGCCGCGCTCACGGGCGCGGTCAACGATGGCCCGCAGCAAAAATTCGCCCGTCCGGTGCCGCCGCCGTTCCGGGATCACCCCCAGGCGGGTGATCCAGCCGCGGTCGCCGCGCTCGCCGAACATGCAAATGCCGTTGGGCTGGCCTTCTTCGTCCAAAGACACCAGCGATTCATCCAGGCGCACATCATACGACCGCACGTATTCTTCCATGCGTTTGGCGTTCATGGGCATGGGCACGATGTAATCCACCCGGGCCGCGTTGTAAATTTCCGACAGGCGATCAAAGGCATAGCGGGCGGCCGGCACGGCAGTACCGGCCGGAAACGCGGCCATCTCGGCCGAATCGGGCGGGCTGGAAGCAATCACAGGCGTATCCTGTCACTAAGCGCGATCATCCGCCGGCGGGGTTTCGGCGGGCGGGGCGGGTGCGTCGGCACTGGCGGGCGTATCCACCGGGGCGGCGGGCTTCAGGAAGGCGCTCACCTGCTCCGCAAAGCGCCGGGTATCAATGGGTTTCACGATCACGCCATCGCAGCCATAGGCTTCGGCCATGTTGTGGGCGGTGTCTTCGGGCCAGGCGGTGAAGGCGATGATGGGCGTATGCTCGGTATCCGGCATCTGGCGCAGCAGCCCCACCACCGTCTGGCCGTCAATATCCGGCAGCCCCAGGTCCACCAGGATAATATCCGGCTGGCTGGAGAGGGCCGCTTCCATGCCCCCTTCGCCGTCGGCGGCCAGGATCACCTGGTGCCCGGCATTACGCAGCAGCTTATCGGCGATGCGGGCGCTGTGGGTATCATCTTCGATGACGATGATGCGGGCCATACGGTTCCTTCCGGGGCGGTAGCCACCCGTTCATTCCAGTTGATCGCGGATGACATCTAAAAAGTGATCTTTGCTGAGGCCGGCTTTTTGCACCACCTGGCGAATGCTCTGCACCCGGTCGCGCTCGGCGGCGGTCAATTCGTGGGCGGTGTACAGCACCACCGGAATATCGCGCAGGTCGCTGTCCTGTTGCAGCGTTTCCACGATGCTAAAGCCATCCACATCCGGCAGGTTTAAATCCAGCACCACCAGGTCGGGGTGGTAGCTGTAGATGGCCTTCAGGCCGTCGCGGCCGCTGCTGGCTTCGATGACGCTGTAGCGCGACTCCGATTGCAGAATGCGCCGCGCCAGGCGCAGATCATAGGGGTTATCGTCGATGACGACAATGGTATGGCTGTAGGTGCTTTCTTCGGCCGGGGGGACGAGGAGGGCGGCGCGTTCCTGGGTCTGGCGTACCACTTCCAGCGTCTCGTGTTCTTCGCCCAGGGTGTCCACCACATGTTCGATCAGCCGCTGGGTGTTCATATCGCCCTTTTGCCACACCGAAGTCGCCCGCTGCTCCAGCCGTTTACGGTCGGCCACCGTCAGCGTTTTGGCCGAAACGACGATCACCGGCAGGGCGGCTGTGTGCGGGTCACTTTTCAGCGCGGCCAGCAGGCCAAAACCGTCCATCTCCGGCATCATCAGGTCGGTCACCACCAGGTCGGGCGAGTAATCCTGGATGACGCGCAGCGCTTCCAGGCCATCCCGCGCTTCGTACACGCGGTAGCGGCGGTAGCTGTGCAGCAGGCGGCGAATGAGGCGGCGGTCATGCGGGTTATCGTCCACCACCACGATGGTGGTCACGCGCTCGTTCAAATGTTGCAGCGCCGCGCCCAGGCCCTCTTCCAGCCGCGGCCCGTTCGGGCTGGCGCTGTTCACCGTCAGCTCATGCACGTAACGATCATACTGGTCGCCCAGGGTATGGCTTTCGGCGGTGAAGGTGTGGCCGCTGGCATTGACGACGACGGTTGCGCCGGGGGCGATGGTGCCATCCTGCAACAGCTCCTCCAGCCCGGCGAAGGCCACCGCGGCGGCCGGCTCCACCGAGAGGCCGGCGCGGCGGGCCAGCCCGCGCATGGCGCGGAAGGTGGCACCATCGCTGACGGCCCGCATGGTGCCGCCGTGGCTGCGGACGGCATCGTACAGCAGGCTGTAGGCAAAGCCGGGGTCGCCGGTGGCCAGCACGGTGATGAGCGTTTGCGGCTTCACCGGGGTGGCGTGGCGTTCCCCGCGCTGGAAGGCCTGCACCATCGGCGAGCAGCCTTCCGCCTGCACAATCGCCAGCTTCGGCAGCCGGTCGATCAGCCCCATGGTGTACAGCTCCTGAAAGCCTTTCCACACCCCCAGCGGGCCAATGCCGCCGCTGACGGCCTGAATGTACCAGTCGGGGGCGGCATAATGGCCGATCACGTCCGGGGCGGCGGCGTGGCCCAGTTGCCCGGCGATTTCGTAGGCCAGCGTCTTCAGGCTTTCTTTGCCGGGGATGCTGCGGGCCCCCCGGTCGAAGTGCAGCCCGCGCCGCCGGGCGAATTCCGCGGCCACCTGTTTGGTTTCGTCGTAGGTGCCACTCACTTTGACGATCTCGCAGCCGTAGAGGGCGGCTTCGCGCATTTTATCCGGCGTGACCAGGCTGGTGAGGAACAGCCATAATTTGATGCCGGCGCGGGCGCAGGCGGCGGCATAGGCCACCGCCGCGTTGCCGGTGGAGGCCAGCACGCACTCGGTGATGCCCTGCTGGCGCAGGGCCATCACGGCCACCACCGCCTGGCGATCTTTAAACGAGTGGGTGGGCTGGCTGCGCTCATCTTTGACGTAGATGGGGTGATGCTGGCAGGCGTTTTCCAGCCCGTACAGCCGGTTGAGCGGGGTACCGCCTTCGCCCAGGGAAATTTCCGGGTGGGTGCAGCGCACCGGCAGCAGTTCGGCATAGCGCCACAGCGTGTCCGGGCGCTGGCCCAGCCCGCCGGCCCAGATGGGCGCGACGGCCGCATAATCGTAGCGGGCATCCAGCCAGCCGGAACCACACGCCGGACAGGCGGCGGCCGCCGCGGCCGCCGCCTGGCTGTGCCCGCACTCCAGGCACACGACTTCGGTGAAGAAATGCCCGGTCACAGCCCTGGCACCCCGTGCGTGGCCGCCGCCCCATTCCCCGCGACCACCGGCGCGGCCACCGGCAGCGTGAACCAGAAGGTGGAGCCTGCGCCCGGCGTGCTCTCCACGCCGATTTCGCCCTGATGCAGGTGCAAAAGCTGGCGGGTGATGGCCAGCCCCAGGCCGGTGCCGCCCACGCGCCGCGTGGAGGAACCATCCGCCTGGCGGAAGCGCTCAAAAATGAGCCGCTGATTTTCGTCCGAGATGCCCACGCCGGTATCGACCACTTCCACGCGCAGCACCTGCGGCGCGGCCAGCGTGCAGCGCACCGTGATGGAGCCGCGCTCGGTGAATTTGATGGCGTTGCTGAGCAAATTGAGCAAAATTTGCTTCAGCCGCAGCCGGTCGCCCTGGATGGGGGGCAGCGCGGGGTCGCTCACGGTGTTCAGCGTGACGGGCTTATCTTTCAGCAAAATCTGGCTGTCGCGCACGACTTCCTGCACCAGATCGGTGATCTGCATCTCTTTCAGGTTCAACTGCATCTGCCCGGCTTCGATCTTGGCCATATCCAGAATTTCGTTGATGAGCGTGAGCAGGTGTTTGCCGCTGGTGTAGATGGCATCCACGTCTTCCAGCGCTTCTTCGGTCAGGTCGCCATCCACGCCATCGCGCAGCACTTCGGAATAGCCGATGATGGAATTGAGGGGAGTACGCAGTTCGTGGCTCATGTTGGCCAAAAATTCCTGCTTCAGGCGATCCACCTCTTTCAGGCGTTCCACCGTGCGCCGTTCACGCTCAAAGGCCTGGGCATTGCGTACCGCCACCGCGATCTGGTCGGCCAGGGTGGTCTTCAGGCGCACGTCTTCCGGCGTAAAGCGGTTCACCTGGTCAGACTGCACATCCAGCACGCCGATGAGTTCATCACCGACGATCATGGGCACGGCCAGTTCTGAGCGGGTGTGGGGCAGCAGCGGGTTGGGCAAAAAGTCCGGTTCCAGCGTCACATCATTGGCGATCACGCCCTGGCGGGTGCGGGCGGCGCGGGCCACCAGGCTGTTGGGGCGCTCCACCGGGATATTGTGGCGGCGTTCCTTCATGATGTCGCCGGCTTCGCCCGCCCCGGCCACCAGCAGCAGGCGGGTGGCGCTTTCATCCAGCAGGTACACATGGGCATGGTACAGGTCAAAGCTGGCGCGGGTCAGTTCAGACACGTTCTTCAGCAGCGTGTCCACCTCCAGGTAGGTGGTGGTGGCGGCGCTCACGCGGGCGACCGTTTCCAGTTCGGCGGCGCGGCGTTGCGTCAGCAGGCTGGCGCGGCGAGTGGCCACCACGGCCGCCAGCGGCTTGATGAGGCCGGTGAGGATGGCGCGGGCATCCTCGTCCACGCGGGTGGGCTGCCCCCAGGTGAGACTGAGCGTACCCTGCCAGCGGCCGCCGCTGTGCAGCGGCAGGCTGGCCAGCGCCTGAATATTCATCTGCTGCATCAGTGTCTGGCTGCCGGGGTCAATCACCGGGTCATCCGGGCTTTCCGTCACCAGCAGCGTATCCAGGTTTTGCAGCCACTGGTGCGCCATGGGCAGGAACTGCACGTCAAAGGTCATGCCATTCAACGGGTGATCCGGCACCACGGCCCCGCCAGCCCAGGCGGCGACGGCCGTCACGGTGCGAGGTTTGTCGCTGTCATCGGTGGTAATGTAGCTCAGGCTGATGAGACCGGGATTCAGGCTGGCGGCATAGTGGGCCACGGCGGCCAGGATGTCATCTTCGGTGGCGGCCTGGGACAGGCGGGCGTTCACCTCGGCCAGCATTTCGGCGCGGTAACGGGCGACGCGCACCGTTTCGGCGGCCCGCAGCGCGTCAATGGCGATGGCGGCTTCGCGCATCAGCGAGGTGTAAATGCGCAGGTCGCGGCTGTCAAAGTGATGTGGTTGCAGCCAGTTGAGATTGATGAAGCCATGCCAGCGCCCCTGCTGCTCCAGCGGGATGAGCAGGCTGGCGTGTACGCCCAGGCTCAGCAGGGCGGTTTGCGTCAGCTCGTCCAGATTATCGGCTTCGGCCACATTTTCCACCGGGATGATGCTTTCCGGGCTGCGGAACATCATCTCCAGCGGTTTAAAGGCGGCCACTTCAAAGCCGGCCCCCACCGGGATCGCCGATGTATCGCCATCGGCCTGCCAGGTGGCGACGATGGTGGCGGTTTGCGGCGTGCCCTGCGCGTCGTTATGGAAGTAGAACATGGTGGCCGAGGCGGCCTGGCTTTGCGCGGCATAGGCTTTCACCGCGCCGAACACGCCTTCCGGGTCACGCGCTTCGGCCATGGCCATGGTCGCCAGGAACAGCGTTTCCTGTTCTTCCTGCGCCAGGATGCGGGCCGTCACATCGTTGGAGATGCCCACGAAATGGGTGATGCTGCCGTCCAGCCCCACCACCGGCGAGATGGACAGTTCGTTGTAGAACAGGGTGCCATCCTTGCGATAGTTACGCAGGGTGACGGTGACGCTGCGACCATCGGAGAGCGCCTGGCGCAGTTCCACCAGCCCGGCCTGCTGCCGGTCATCGCGCTGGAGGAAGCGGCAGTTCACGCCCAGCACTTCATCCCGATCATAGCCGCTGAGTTCTAAAAAGGTCTCGTTGACGTAGATCAGCGGCATGTCCGGCTGGCGGGCATCGGCGATGGTCACGCCGACGGGGCTGGTTTCGATGGCGGAGTTACGCAGGCGCAGCTCCTGTTCCGCTTCGCGCGCCCCGGTAATGTCGCGGGCGACGAAGTGGATCAGCCCGGCTTCGGCATCCGGCGTGCTGTTCCAGCTAATCCATTTGTAGGAGCCGTCCTGGCAGCGGTAGCGGTTGACGAAGGAGATGGCTTTGTAGCCCTGGGATAATTTGGCGGCTTCGGCCAGCGTCGCCTGCACATCGTCAGGATGCACAAAGCTCACGAACGGCTCCGCTTTCAGTTCGTCTTCGGTGAAGCCCAGGGTGGCTTCCCAGGCGGGGTTCAGGCGGGTGAAGTAGCC
>JALOOI010000378.1 GCA_025454495.1 Anaerolineae bacterium | reverse complement strand
CCGGCCCGCTTCAGCTTCGCGCCGGATGTGGCGGTGGAAGTGCTGTCGCCGGCCAACAAACCGCGTGACCTGCTGAAGAAGGTGCAAACGTATTTAAAATATGGCACCCGCCAGGTGTGGGTGGTCGATCCTGATGAGCGCGTGGTGGATGTGTACAGCCCCATGCCGGACGGGGCGCTGAAGCTGCTGACGGTGCCCGCCGGCGGCACGCTGACCGGCGGCGAGGTGCTGCCGGGCTTCGCCCACGCCATCAGCGACTTTTTCCCGCCGCCGGGGCCCTGAGGGGGCACCGATGTATCTCGTCCTGCTTGGTGATTCCATCTTTGATAATGGGGCCTACGTCCACCCCGGCCAGCCGGATGTGCGGGCCCAGGTGCAGCGGCGGCTGCCGGCCGGCGACCAGGCCGTGCTGCTGGCGGTGGATGGCAGCACCGTGACGACGGCCGCCGCCCAGGTGCCGCGCATCCCGGCTGAGGCCACCCATCTTGTGCTGAGCGTGGGCGGCAACGATGCGCTGTCGCACCTGCACCTGCTGAACGAAAGCGCCAATTCCGTGAGCGAAGTGCTGATGAAATTTTCGCTCATTGAGCAGGATTTCCGGCGCAAATACCGCACGCTGCTGGACAACCTGCGCGGCCTCCAGCGCCCGCTGCTGGTGTGTACGCTGTACGAGCCGCACTTCCCGGACGAACTGATTCAGCGGCTGGCGGTGACGGCGCTGGCGCTGTTCAACGATGCCATCCTGCGCGAAGCCGCCCACGCCCGCCTGCCGGTGCTGGATTTGCGGCAGGTCTTCACCGCAGCGGCCCATTACGCCAATCCCATCGAACCCTCGGCGGCCGGCGGCGACCGGCTGGCCGGCGCGATCCTGCACGCGCTGCACCGGCATGATTTTGCCGGCGGCCCCTGTACGCTGTATGGCGCTGCGCCCTGACAGTCGCGCTGTCTATTCATCCCGCCTGGATCAAGAGGCCACCCCAACCATGACCCTGACCCCGACCCCAACCATGACCATGACGCTGAATGAACCGCTGCTCACCACCGGCAACACGGCCAAATTATACTGCCTCAACTGGATCGCGGCGCGGGCGCAGGCCGGCCCGCTGACCATTTTAGACCTGGGCTGCGGCGATGCCCGCAATTTTGAGGCGCTGCTGCGGCGCTATCCGGCGGTGCAGTATGTGGGGATTGAGCCATCGGCGGCGGCCTGTGAGCAGGCCCGCCGGCGGCTGGCCGGGCTGCCGGCCACCATCGTGGAGGGCTATGCCTATGCCGCCATCCGCGAGCGCCTGCCGCGGCCGGCCTATGATGTGGTGGTGTCCTTCAGCGTGTTCGAGCATGTTTATCGCCGGCTGGCCTACCTGCAACTGATCCGCGCCTGCCTGGGGCCGGGGGGGCACGCGCTCATCAATTATGACTGCGGCCACTTCCGCAGCACGTACTGGAAAGAGCGCCTGAAAAATATCGTGGGGCCGCTGCTGGCCCGTCTGGGGCAGGAGGGTTACTACCAGGCATTTGTGCGCGAGGCTGATTTTCGGCAGATGGTGGCGCAGGCCGGGCTGCACATTGTGGAGGCGCAATCCTTCAACACGCCGCTGAAGGGGGTGTATAAGCACATCCCGGAGGCGCAGCGGGCGGCTTACATGCAGCGCTGGCTGGCGCTGGAAGCCTGGCTGAACGAGTCAGCGGGCATCGTGTACGACGACAGCCTGGCCGGGACGTGGTTCAGCCGCAATTTTATTCTGCGGGCAGAATCAGGCTAACACCGGGGGCGCGCGGGGGGTAAAATCGTTATATCGCTTTATACAGACTGAAGACAGCAGAATGTGGCCCGCGCATGAGTTTTGACTTCTGGCAGGAAGCGGATTTTCCCGGTGTGGTGTGGGTGCGGGCGACTGCGCCCATCACCTGGGAGGCGTATCAGCAGCAGGTGGACTGGCTGGTGCAGTACTGCCGGCAGTCGGCACAGCCGGTGACGGTGGTTTTTGTGCCGCAAACGCACCTGCCGCCGGGGAATGCGCTGGCCCACATGCGCGAAGCGTATCGCCGGCTGAACCGCGAACCGCGCTTACAACGCCTGATTCTGGTGGAAACGGAGCATTCGGATGCCGGGCGCTACCCGCGGGTGGCGACGGTGGCGGCGGCCCGGGCCTATCTGCGGGCGGTCGCACCACCCGCCCCGGAGGATGCCTGAGCCGGGGGGGGATGTGTGGCGGACGAAGCGGCTCGATAACATCAGGCGCACAGGGGCAAAAAGCCGGCTACTTATTCCATAACTGGCTCAGCGCTGCTGCTACCTGCTGCGTATCATGAATGGAAGACCGCAGTATCTGCACTTCCGGCAGCACTTTCGCCCCGGCAATGTCTGCATCCGATAGAATGTTATCGCCCAGATGCTGATACAGCAGCGTCACAGGCATCTCATAACCCAGATAACGAATATATTCAATCAGGGCTTCCAGCGCGCTATGTTGCGATTCTTGTTGCATTAAAAATATTTTCTCTGGCATACTTGAACCACCAAAATCGTAAGGGTCGGAAAGCAAGACAAGTATTTGCACAACAGGTAAAGGAAAAGCGGGTATCCATACAAAAAAC
>JALOOI010000018.1 GCA_025454495.1 Anaerolineae bacterium | reverse complement strand
TGAAGCGCCAGCAGAAGGTGTATCACGCGGCGGCGGCACAGTGGCTCATCGACAGCAGCGCCGAACGCGCCGACGAATACACCGGCCTCATCGCCGAGCATTACGAAAAAGCCGGCGAACTGGTGCAGGCGGCGGGATATTTGTTCACCCTGGCGGATCAAGCCTTCCGCGTTTCGGCTCTGCACGAAGCCCGGGTGACGCTGCGCCACATCCTGGCCATTTTGCCCGCGGACACGGCAGCGCACACGCAGCGGCTGCGCCTGCGCACGCTGCTGCTGCTGTCCGAAATTGAAGATGCCGGCGGTTACTATAACGAGGTGGCCACCCTGCTGGAAAGCGGGCTGACGATCGCCCGCGACCTGGGCGCAGCCGATTTACTGGCGCAAACGCTGGCCACCCTGGGGCGGCTGCGCGGCCTGCGCTTCGGTGAAATCGCCGCCGGTGAGGCCTATCTGCTGGAAGCCGAACCCCTGGCGCGGGCCAGCGGCGACCTGTCCATACTCCTGTTCACCCTGCGCCAGATCGGCAACCTGTACGGCAGCATGGCCGGCCGCGAACAGCAGTCCGTGGTGGCGCTGGAAGAATCCTTGCAGCTTGCCCGTAACCTGGGCGATGACTTTGCCGTGGCCGGCACGCTGAACAGCCTGGGCAACACGTATGCCACGCTGCAGGAGTATGACCGGGCCATCGCCATCTTTGAAGAAGCCGTGGCCATCGGGCGGCGCAGCGGCGATCTGCGGATCGTCGCCTTTGCCATCGGCAATATGGGCAACTGTTTCATGGAACAAAAAGATTACGACGCAGCGCTGCGCGTTTATCTGGAATCGCTGAAGCTCTCCGAGAAACTGGGCCTATCGACCACGGTGGCGGCCGCGAACGTGGCCCAGGTGCTGGTGTTGATGGGCGGGCCGGCCCGGCAGGTCGAACAGTACCTGCAAAGCGCCCTGCTCCAGTCCCTCACCCACCGTGAACTGCCGCTGGTGGTCGGCTGCATCGAAATCTACGGGCTGTTGTATGCACGTGAGGGTTCCTATGACACCGCCCTGGAGTTTCTGGGGCTGGCACTGGCTTCTGACCAGATACCTCCCGTTGAAAAAGCGGTGTATATCGACCCGGCGCTGGCCCGCCTGGGCCAGCACTTCAGCCCGGCGGAGATAGAGGCCGGGCTGGCGCGGGGGGCAGCGCTCGACCCGTGGGCGGTGGGCCGCCGCCTGCTGCCAGACTCCGGCACACACCCGGCCGTGCCCGCCGATCAGCCGGATACATAAGCGGCTCTGGCGGCGGCCATGCGTTCCCCCAGGTCCAGCAGCAGCGCCCGTTTTTCGCAGCGCTGCTGCCAGTCGGCCGGGATGGCCGCCAGCCCCAGGCGGGCCCCCAGGATGCCGCCGGCAATGCAGGCGATGGAGTCGCTGTCGCCATCGGTGCTGGCGGCGCGGCGCATGGCCGCCACATAATCGTCGGGGTAGCGCAGCACACAGTACAGCGCCAGCGCGATGGCCGTTTCACCCGTCCAGCCCTCGCCCAGGTGGGTTAAGGCGCGTTCTTCGCTGCCCCACCCCTGCACATGCCCGATTCTGAGCAGCGCCTGATCAAATTCATCGCTGATGCCATCGACGAAAGCCAGCGTGCGGGCCAGGTAGTCGGCCGGGGGCACGGCATCCAGCGCCAGCTTCACCAGATAGGCCCCGGCCAGGCTGGCCGCGATGGCCGCCGGGTGCCGGTGGGTGATGATGCCGCTGGCGTGGGCCACCTCGCGCAGGCGGTCGGGATCGTGCTGGTACAGATAGCCGATGGTGGCCACGCGCATGGCAGAGCCGCAGCCTTTGGAAGCCACCAGGCCGGACTCACGCCAGGGCAGCCCGCTTTCGTACTGGTGAATGCCCTGCATACAGGTGTGGCCGGGGGCGCGGTTGTTCTCCGGGCTGTGCGCCCACCGGATAAACTCCTGCCCCACCGCCGCCATTTGTGCATCCAGATCGGCCGCCAGCCCGGCGTGCAGCAGCCCCTCCGTCAGTGCCAGCGTCATCTGCGTATCATCGCTGAACAGCGCCGGGTCGGGCGGGGCGGTGATGCCGGCGGGGCCGTAAACGGCCTGAATCTGGCGCAACCGCATAAATTCGGTCGGGTAGCCCAGGGCATCGCCCAGGGCCAGCCCGAATAAAATCGCCTGGGCCTGCTGTACACTCATCGCCATTCCTCCTGCCAAAGCCTCATGTTCATTTTAGCGAATTGTGAGAATTCCGTGTTATCCTGTACAGTGGAAACCAACAGTGTGATAGTGGAGCATTCCATGAAGTGGATCAATTTACATCAAGCTAAACTCCAGGTGGCGGTGCTGCTGGTGGTGGTGTTCGCGGCCGGCTTCGCTTTTGGCGCAGGCGGCCAGCGCGGCAGCGCCCAGGAGCGCCTGGCACTGGGCGACCTTGACCAGGCTTTCCAGCCGTTCTGGGAAGTGTACGATGCCATCCAGACGCGCTATGTGGATGCCGGGTCGGTGGCGGTGCCGGAACTGGTCGATGGAGCCATCCGCGGCATGATCGAGTCGCTCGGCGATGAATACAGCGGCTACATGGATCCGCAGGCTTACGAAATGTTCAACGGCGATCTTTCCGGGGGTGTGGAAGGGATCGGCGTGGTGATCGACACGCTGGAAGACAGCGGCGATATTGTGGTGGTGACGGTGCTGGAAGGCGCGGCCGCCAAAGCCGCCGGCGTGCTGCCGGGGGACATCTTCTGGGAGGTGGACGGGCAATCCGTGCAGGGCCTCAACCAGACCGACCTGGCGGCGCTGGTGCGCGGCCCGGCCGGTACGGCTGTGACCATCGTCTTTAAGCGCGGCGAAGAATTCATCACCTTCACCATTACCCGCGTGCGTTTTGAAGTGCCCACGGTGGAATCGCGCATTGAAACGGGCAACGTCGCCTACATCAAGCTGATGGAATTTAACGCCATCGCCCGCGCAGCCATCGACGAAGCGCTGCTGGAAGTGGATGTGAACAGCCGCAGCGGGCTGATTTTTGACCTGCGCGGGAACCCCGGCGGGCTGTTGAGCAGCGCGGTGGATATTGGCAGCCTGTTCGTGCGCGATGGCGTGCTGCTGTACGAAGCCTTCGGCGATGGCACCGAGCAGACCTTTGAAGCCAACGGCACCTACGGCAACATCAACGTGCCCATTGTGGTGCTGGTGGACGAAACCAGCGCCAGCGCCAGCGAACTGGTGGCCGGCGCGGTGCAGGATCGCGGGGTGGCCACGCTCATCGGCGAAGTCACCTTTGGCAAGGGCACCGTGCAGACCATTCAGCCGCTGTCCAACAATGGCGGGCTGCGCCTGACGATTGCCCGCTGGCTGACCCCCAATCGCAACTGGATTCATGAGCAGGGGGTCACGCCCGATATCATCGTGGAATGGACACCCACCACCGCCGAAGACTATGCCGGGCCCGACCCGCAGTTGCAGGCGGCGCTGGAGTTCCTGCAAAATCGCTAACATCCGTGCCTGATGCAGTGCCGGGGCTGCCCCACGCGGCCCCGGCGCTGGCCCTCTGCTGCCTGCCTCCAGTCTTTGCAAGACCCCGCCCTGCTGCTATACTGCGGCCATGTGCTGCGCCGGTTGTGATGGTGATAAGGAGAAAACGGGCTATGGAAGTCGCCCTGCAAATTGCTTCGATTGTGGTTTCAATCATTTTGATTATTTTAATCATGCTTCAGGTGAAAGGCGGCGCACTGGGCAGCCTGCTCGGTGGTGATGCCGGCGGCGGCATCGCCCGCACGCGCCGCGGTCTGGAAAAGACCATCTTCCAGGTGACGATCTTCCTCAGCATCGCCTTCCTGGGCATTTCGCTGCTGTCAGTGGTGGTCACGGCCGCCAGCTAAGCCGCAGCACAACAACGGGATGCATGGTGATTCCAGTGGTGTTTTGCCCCGGCAAAGCACCACTGGTCTTTAAGGGGGTATGTCATGCGCGGATTTCGCTGGCAGTTGCTGGCGCTGGTCATCGCGGCCGGCCTGTTCGGGGTCAGTGCCTTCATCCGGTTTACGCCGCCGGCCCCGGTGCCCCCCCCCACAACCACGACCACAACCACACCCGTCACCGCGGCCGAAAATGCGCCCCCCACAACCCTGACCCTGACCGCCACCGCGACCACAACCACGACCGCCCCGGTTGCCGCGACCCCCGTGCCAGAAACTGTGTCAGCGACGACGGTCGCGGCGGCCCCTCCGGCCGGTGGCGATGGCATCGTCACCTACCGCGAAGCCCTGGTGGGGCGCATGAGCCGCCTGAACCCGCTGCTGGCCGACCTGAACCCGGTGGATCGGGATATTAGCGCACTGATTTTTGAGGGACTGACGCGCATCAACGAATATGGCGAGCCAGCCCCCGCGCTGGCACAGTCCTGGGTGGTCTCCGGCGATGGGCTGGAATATGTGTTCACCCTGCGCCAGGATGTGCTGTGGCAGGATGGCACACCCTTCAGCGCCACCGATGTCGTTTTCACCATGTCGCTGCTCAGCAGCCGCGATTTTCCCGGTGCGCCGGAAGTGGGCGCGTTCTGGCGCACGGTGGAAACGCAGCCCCTGGCCCCCAACCTGGTACGCTTCCGGCTGACGCAGCCCCTGGGCAGCTTCCTGAGCAATTTAACCACCGGCATCCTGCCGGAACATGCCTGGCGCGGGACGACGGCCGCCGCGCTGGCCGGCCACCCGCTGAACCTGGAACCCATCGGCACCGGGCCCTATCAACTGGAAGCGCTGCGTTCCAGCGATGGCGTGACCATTGACCGGGTGGATTTGCGGGCCGCGCCGGTGTATCGCCAGCGGCCGGAAGGCCAGAGTGGCTATGCGCTGGAGCGGCTGACGTTCCGGTTGTACCCGTCCTTCAGCGATGCCCTGGCCGCCTTGCAGCGCGGCGAGGTGGAGGGGTACGCCGCCCGCAGCATGGGCGAGCGCATCCCGCTGCTCAATGTGACCGACACCACGCTTTACACCGGCATTGCGCCGGCGGTGGGGATGCTGCTGTTCAAGTGGGATGAGGGCGATGAGCGCCGCTTTTTCCGCGAGCAGCGCGTGCGCGTGGCCCTGATGACCGCGCTGAACCGCGTGACCCCGGTGGAAACCCGCCTGCTGAACCAGGCCATCGTGGCCGATAGCCCGCTGCTGTATCAATCGTGGGCCTACACGCCCGGCCTGCCCTACCCCGCCACCGATGCCATCGTGGCCGCCGAACTGCTCAAACGCGCCAGCATCCGCCAGCCAGCCGCCGCCGTGCCCGAAGGCCAGCCCACCCCCGCGCCCGACCCGGCCGCGCCCCTCTACAGCTTCAGCATCCTGGTGCCGGATGACCCGGCGCTGACCGGCATCGCCGGCGAATTTGCCACCCAGTGGTCCCTGCGTGACCCGGCCACCGGCAACCCGCTGCTGGTGGTGACGGTGGAAGCCGTGCCGTTTGAGGTGTATCGCACGCGCATCGAAGACGGCAATTTTATGGCCGCCATCGTGGAACTGCCCCTGGGGCCCGATCCTGATGTGTATGCGTACTGGAACTCCGGCCAGTACCCTGATGGCCGCAATTATGGCGGCGTGGCCGATGACACCATCAGCGAACTGCTGGAACGCGCCCGGCGCGAAACCAGTGGCAATAATCGCGTGCTGCTGTATCGCCAGTTTCAGCGCCTCTTTATTGAACGGGCGGTGGCCATTCCGCTGTATTACCCGCTGTTCACCTATGCCGTCAGCAGCCGCCTCAGCGGCCTTCAGCCCGGCTTCATGGGGTCGCCGGTGGATCGCTTCCGCACCCTGCGCGACTGGATGCTGGAATGAGCCAGATTAACCAGTGAGATAAAACCATGAGCGACCAGGAAAAATTAGTGTATCTGCGGGACATGCTGCAACAACTGCGGCAGTACGGGCTGACCCATGCTTCCGAACCCTGGGCCGCCTTTGTGCTGGAACACACCCGAACAGCCCTGGAAACAGCCTTTGCGGCCGACGTAGATGAAGATTACAGCACCTTTACCGACGAAACCCTGGCCGAGCGCTATCAACAGGTGCGGTTGCAGGAACAGGCGCAGCCCGCCGCAGAACGCCTGGCACAGCTCCGGCAGCCTTCACCATGGTTTAGCGATCTTAATGCTGAACCGGATACACCGGCATGAGCTGGAAAATCCGCGCGACTCTGCCGGCGGTGAATGCTGAAATCCAGACTCTGTTTGAAGAGAAGACCTGCAATCGGAAATTAAGCGCATTCTGGGACTCTTAATCGCACAGCCCGACCCACGCAGCCCCGATAAAGATAGCGGGCTGCTGGTTGACGAAGTGATGTTCGATGCACCGGGCTGGTTTCGCGTGAAAATTCCGCGTTATGGTTTGCGGGTGGTCTTTCGATTGCTGCTGGTCGCCGGTGAGCCGGCCGCTATTTTTGAAGTGGCTCCCGCAGAAGCCATTCCAGCGGTTACGGAAAAATATCTGGAGATTATGCAAATCAGCTTTCGCAAAGATGCTTGTGGCGCAGAACTGCGCCGCCGCTACCTGACGCATCGCCGGCCGCCAGCAGCCGGTTGAAGGACTACGGCCCCGGCTGCGGCCACGCCGGCGGCCCCAGGTGCGTCTGGAACAGCGATTCCATAATTTGCCAGCGAAACACGGCATCGCGCCCGCTGACGGCCGGATCCAGAAAATAAGCGATCATCACTTCCGGCTCCGCGTGGAACAGGCGCGAAGGATGCGTCCACGTCCAGTAAAAAAAGGCCAGCACGTACAGCCCGATGTAGACCAGGCACAGCAGCAGCAGCCCGCGCACCAGCCGCGGAGCCAGGCCGCCCACCCTGCGCCGCAGCCAGGCGATCAGCGCCCCGCACCCGGCCGCGATCAGCAGCACATACACGGCGTATAACTCGCTCATGCGCCGCATTCCGTAACTTTCACCCGCCCACCAGTCCAGCGCCGCGCCATTAATCACCACCTGAAGCGCGATCATCGTCACCAGCAGCAGCGTCCAGCGGCGGTTCAAGCGCCACAGGGCCGGCACTCCCGGCAGGCACAGCCACAGCACCGGCGAATGGTGCAGCAGGTGCGCCACCACGTTCCCCATGCCCACCAGCGGGCTGATGATGAAGGTGGTATCTCTGGCTGCGTCAAAGGGCACCAGCAGAAACTGACCGTACATGCCATACCACACCAGCGGCAGCGGCAGCAGCACCAGCGCCGCAACAGCGGCGGCCAGCAGCGCCCCGCGCCAGCGGCGTTCATACAGCAGCAGCAGCCACGCCGGCACGAACACCAGCAAAAGCTGCCAGCGAATCAGCACCGTGAGGCCGGCCAGCACCCCCAGCAGAATCCAGCAGCGCGGGCGGGGGGTGGTACCATCCAGCGATACCCGGCCCAGCAGCAGCAAAAAGGCCGCCAGCGTAAATGCGCCGGCATTGTGCGAATGAAAGGGCGACACCGTGCTGTAATAAAACAGCGGCGTGCCGGCGAAGACCACAAACGCCACCAGCGCCGCCGTCATCGCGTCGGTGACGCGCTGCGCCAGGCCAAAAGCGAAGATGACCGCCGCCAGCGCCAGCAGGTTCGCGCCGAACATCACCCACAGGCTGTAGGGCAGCCCCACCCCCTGGTGCTGCTCAAAATACGCCGGGTTCACGTTCAGCCAGCCCTGCTGCGCGAAGACATGGCCGGTGAGGTAAAACGGTGCCTGGAGGATGGCCACGCCAAAGGGGAACACATTCACCCATTTTTGCTGGCTGACATCGTACATCACCTTGCTTTCGTCGTTGACGAAGCGCAATTTTTCGACCTGGTTGGTCAGGTCAATGTCATGGTCAATCAGCAGGGTATCCGCCCAGGCCAGGTAAGCCACGCCATCGCCGCGGATCAACGGACGATCAAAACGCAGCAGCAGCGCCAGCATCAGCAGGCACAGCACCGTCAGCGGTGTCAGCCAGCGGCGCAGCCGCCGGGGGGAATGCGTCATAGCTTTGCCTTCGTTCACAGCCTCGGCGCTGCATTCTAACGCACTTTGCGCCCCCGGCCAGCCCCGGCCCGCGTCAGCGGCCGTCCATCCGCACCATGCGCGGCATAAATTGACCGATCACCGTCACCAGATGCGCCTGGGCGGCCATCACCTCCGCAATGGGCTTGTAGGCCTGGGGCGCTTCATCCAGTTCGCCACCCATGAGGGTGATCTCCCGCGCCTTCAGGTACTGGTCGCGCTGCGTTCTGGTGATGCTGGCCAGCGCTTCTTTGCGGCTCATGCGCCGCCCGGCCCCGTGCGCCGCCGAATGCAGCGCCGCCGCCTGGCCCCGCCCGCGCACCACATAGCCCGCATCGCCCATGGAACCGGGAATAATGCCGATGACCCCCGCGCCGGCCGGGGTAGCGCCCTTGCGATGCACAATCACCTCGCGCCCGTCGATGACCTCGCGCCAGGCAAAATTATGATGATTCTCGATCATCACCACCGGCTTAAAGCCGATGGCCTGCGCCAGCCGCCGGTGAATCACTTCATGGCAGGCCGCCGCAAACCGCCCGGCAAGCTGCATCGACAGCCAGTATTCCTGCCCGGAGTCATCGTCCAGCGCCAGCCAGGCCAGCCGTTCCACGGCCGCCTCCAGTTCCGGGTGAATTTTTTGCGCCAGTTCGGAATAATACTGCGCGATGCGAAACCCGACCCCGCGTGAGCCACTGTGCGACAGCAGCGCCAGGTACGCGCCGGCTTTCAGGCCCGGCAGCGCTTCATCCTCGTCCACCGTCAACGCGCCCCACTCCACAAAATGATTGCCCGAACCGCTGGTGCCAAGCTGCGCGGCGGCGGTGGTGTGCAGCTTCCGCAGCAGCCAGGTCGCCTGCCAGTCCGGGTCATCCAGGATGGCATGGTCATGGCGCTCGTGACGGTGGTATTCCTTGCCCGCGCCGAACAGCGTTTGCGTGAGCAGCGCTTTTTTAAACTGCTCCGGCTTTTGCCCCAGGATGTGCGGCGGGGTGGGGAAAACGGACAGGCACATGCGGCAGGCAATATCCACCCCCACCGCATACGGGATCACGCTGTTTTCCGTGGCCAGCACGCCGCCGATGGGCAGCCCGTAGCCGATGTGGGCATCCGGCATCAGCGCCCCGGCCACCGCCACCGGCAGCGACATCACCTGCGCCATCTGCTGCCGCGTCTCTGCGTCGATATGGGCTTCACCGTGCAGGGTGAAGGCGGGTACCGGTAACGAATTCATGCCGCTTCCCTCTGGCTGCATCATTTCTTTATAGTTCTCCAGCTATCATAAAGGGTCAGCCGCCAGATTGCAAGCGGCGGATCATCCCCGCGGCGGCCGGCACAAATTTGCAGCGCATTACAAATATGCTACAATGACGCACAGTGTCGATAATCATCCAAAATGATACGCAACCAGGAGGCGGCGATGTCTGTAGTGTCCGTTTTAAGCCAGGCAGACATCTTTGATGAATTGACCAATACGCAGCTCGAGCTGATTGGTTCAATTTGTGCGGAACGGCATTATCAGGCGAATGATGTCATCTTTGAGGAAAATACCCCCGGCGACGAAATGTACATCATCGCCACCGGCGAGGTGCAAATTCAGGTCGATCCGTCGCTGATCGGGCGTGAGGGCAGCACCAGCAGCGGGGCGCATACCATCGCCACCCTGCGGCGCGGCCAGTCCTTCGGCGAAGTGGCCCTGGTGGATGAAGGGCTGCGTTCCGCCAGTGCCCACTGCTCGATGCAGGATACGCATCTGGTGGTTATCCCGCGCGATAAGCTGATGCTGCTGTGCGATACCTACCCGCAGCTTGGCTACAAGCTGATGCGCAACCTGGCAGCCGACCTGGCGATGAAAATTCGCCATACCGACCTGAAAGTACGCGAGCAACTGACCTGGGCCAACGAAAAGAAATAACACCGGGGGGCACTGCGCCCCCCGGCGCATTCTGGTGCAGGCGCGATACCCCGCTTATTCCGGTTTCACCAGCCGGACGAATTTTCGTTTACCCACCTGGAGCACCGCCGGCAGCATGGCCGGCTGGATCACCAGCGTCGCATCGTCGATCAGGGCCCCGTTCAGGCGAATGCCGCCGCCTTTCATCAGGCTTTTGGCTTCCTGCCCGCTGCTGACCATTTTCAGGTCGCGCAGGATGTCCAGCAGCTTTTTCGGCTCCACCAGCGGTTCTTCGGTGATGTCTTCCGGGACGGCGTTTTTGCTGCCGCTGCGGAAGACCTCATCCCAGCGTTTGCGGGCGGCTTCGGCAGCGTCCGGGCTGTGGAAAATGCCCACAATCTCCTGCGCCAGGCGCATTTTCACTTCATTGGGGTGCAGCGACTCATCCGCCAGCCCGCGGGCCATGGCCTCAAGCTGCGCCGGCTGCCAGCCCAGGATGAGTTTATGATAGATGGGCATGGCGTGGTCGGGGATGCTCATCACTTTGCCGAACATATCCCACGGCTCGGCCAGCAGCGGAATATGATTGCCCAGGCTCTTGCTCATTTTGATGCTGCCATCGGTGCCGGGCAGGCTTTCGCCCATGATGACGGCAATCTGCGGCTTCTGGCCCAGCCCCTGCTGCAATTTGCGCCCGGCCACCAGAATGTTGAACAATTGATCCTGCCCGCCCACCTGCACATCGGCTTCCTGGGCCACCGCATCGTAGGCCTGCATCAGCGCATAAAAGAATTCATGCAGGTAGATGGCCTGGCCCGTGTCAATGCGTTTGGCGAAGTTCTCGCGCACCAGAAACTGCTGCACGGTAAAATTGCTGGCCAGGCGGATAATGTCGGCAAAATCCAGCGTGGACAGCCATTCATCATTGCGGCGCACGCGGGTGCGGGCCTGATCCAGAATTTTGAAGGCCTGGGCGGCATAGGTGCGGGCGTTGTCTTCCACCTGTTCGCGGGTAAGCTGGTCGCGGGCTTTGTCCTTGTCCGAAGGATCGCCGATCAAACTGGTGAAGGTGCCCACCAGAAACGTCACATCGTGGCCAAAATCCTGGAACTGGCGCAGCTTACGCATGGTGATGGTGTGCCCCAGGTGCAAATCAGCCGTCCGCGGATCATAACCGCAGTAAACGCGCAGCGCCCGCCCTTCTTTCTCCGCCTCCACCAGGCGTTCACGCAGTTCACGCTTCATCGTTTCGCGGGTTTCCGGGTCGCCATATTCCGCGCCGGACATTAATACTTCGACCTGCTCATCAAGACCTGGCATCAGTTTTTTCACTCACAAAGGGTACAGACGGGCCCAATAGCCCTGAGTATAGCACAGCCACACGCCCCTGTTCAGGGATTCTCGCACTGGTTATAATGAATTCGTTTGATGCTACAATCCAGAAATCAATGACCCTCTGTGAGCCATTGTTAACCGTTGGCAGCAGCCAGCCAGCATGGTGATGTTATGGGCAGCCGACCTGTGCACATCGCGGAAGATGTGTTAAGACGCATGTACTGCGACGAAAAATTGTCCGTGGGGAAAATTGCAAAACACTTTGATTGTACCATCGC
Source organism: Anaerolineae bacterium (assembly GCA_025454495.1). Classification (GTDB taxonomy): domain Bacteria; phylum Chloroflexota; class Anaerolineae; order Aggregatilineales; family Phototrophicaceae; genus JALHOR01. The sequence continues at coordinate 17,586 of JALOOI010000018.1, read as the reverse complement.
CACTGTCAAAAAACGCATGGTTGGCTATGCCATACCTTTACGCAGCACAGCCGAAGCGCTGGCCATCCGGGACAATCTATCCATGACAGCCGAAGCGCTGCGACAGCTTTATGTAGAGGAAAAACTCAGTCAGAGTGCCATCGCTGCCCGTTACGGATGCAGCCAGGTGGCTATAAAACGACATATGGCAAAATATGGCATCACTGCACGGGGACGTGCTGAAGCCAATTTACTCCACAATCATTCGTTCCGCCGCGATTTTGATGGCCCGCTGAGCCTGAAAGCCTACATGCTCGGCTTTTGCAAAGGCGATGTGCATCCCTGGGTGCGCGGTGAGCAGAGCGAAACGATCCGGCTGATGACGGCCACCACCAGACAGGCACAGATCGACCTGTTCCACGGGCTGTTTTCGCCTTACGGGCATCTTTACCTCAGCCAGCCGGATACGCGCCAGGCGACCCACATGGCGGCCCATTTAAATTTCAGCTTTCGCTTCCTGCTGGATCGTGAGGATAGTGTTCCTGAATGGGTGCTGGCCGATGAAGAAGCCTTTTTCGGCTTCCTGGCCGGCTATACCGATGCGGAAGGCCACATCGGACATTATGGAGAATACGCCACTTACTTCAAAATTGACACTTACGACAAAAACATCATTCATACCTGTGCCACCACCTTACAGGCATATGGCATCAGCACCTCAACACCCTGCATCACCGCACACCAGAACAGCGTTCACAAAAATGGGCACCGCTATCATCAGGATATGTGGCGGCTGCACGTATCCGCCAAAGCCGCTTTACAAACCCTGTTCGGCCGCCTGCAACCTTACCTGCGACACGCCACCCGCATCCAGCAAATGCAGGCCGCGCTGGAACATATTGCCTATCGTAACTCAAGACCGCGCAAAAATTCGCGCAAGGAGAACGCAGCCTCATGAAATACATGACCAGCGCCGAAGTTCGCCAGGCGTTCCTGGATTTTTTTGAAGAGATGGGGCATCGCCGGGTGCCCTCCTCGTCCCTCGTTCCGGCTGATGATCCCACGCTGCTGTTCACCAATGCCGGCATGGTGCAGTTTAAAGATGTGTTCCTGGGCACCGACAAACGGGATTATAAGCGTGCTACGAGTTCCCAACGGTCCATGAGGGTTCAAGGCAAACATTCAGACCTGGAGAACGTGGGGCCCTCGCCGCGGCATCACACGTTCTTCGAGATGCTGGGCAATTTTAGCTTTGGCGATTATTTCAAGCGCGATGCCATCCACTACGCCTATACCCTGCTGACGAAAGTGTATGGCCTGCCGCCGGAGCGCCTGGTCTACACCGTGTATGAAAATGATGATGAGGCCTACAACATCTGGACGCAGGAACTGGGCATCAGTCCGCAGCGGGTGGCCCGCATGGGCCCCAAAACCAATTTCTGGCAAATGGCCGATACCGGCCCCTGCGGCCCCACCACCGAAATCCACTGGGATAAGCAGCCGGAACAGGGCGCGGCCAGCATTGTGGCGCAGCTCCAGGCGGAGGATGATCGTTTTCTGGAAATCTGGAACCTGGTGTTTATGCAGTTCAACCGCACCCAGGCCGACCCCGCCCACAGCGGCCAGTTCGATAAGCCGCTGCCCGCGCCCGGCGTGGATACCGGCATGGGGCTGGAACGCATTGTGAGCATCATGCAGGGGGTAACGGCCAATTACGAAACGGATCTGTTCATGCCCATCATCCGGGCCACGCAGGCGCTCACACAGCATACCGATGCTGAACGCGATGCGAATATCGTCCCCTACCGCGTGATTGCCGATCATGTGCGGGCCGCCGTCTTTATGATCGCCGATGGTGTGCTGCCGGGCGCAAAAGGGCGCGATGCCGTCTGCCGGCTGGTCATTCGGCGGGCGGCCCGCTTCGGGCAAAAGCTCGGCTTTCATGAACCCTTCCTGGGCCAGGTGGCGCAGGCGGTAATCGAGGTCATGGGGACGCATTATCACGATCTGGTCAACCGGGCTGACCTCATCAAGAGCACCATCACGCTGGAGGAAGAACGCTTCCTGCGGACGATGGCCCGCGGGCTGGAAGAATTGAACGCCATGCTGGACGGCCTGCCGGCCGCCGGCACGCTGGACGGTGAACGCGCCTTTTACCTCAAAGCCACCCTGGGCCTGCCCATCCAGGTGACGAAAGATGTAGCCGAAGAACGCGGTTATTTTGTGGATATGGCGGCGTTTACTGCCGCCGAAGAACAGCATTCGCTGGTCAGCGGTGGCGGCCAGGCCATGGGCGTGCTGGAAACGGCCGATTTTTACAGCACGCTGCTGAAGCAGTTGATTGACAGCGGGGAACTGCCGCCGGCGGGGGTCAATTATGACCCGTACACCACCGAAGCCGTGCGTACCCGTGTGGTCGCGCTGCTCCAGGATGGGCGCATGGTGAACGATGTCATCGTGGGCGACCGGGTGGAAGTGATCCTGGCGGCCACGCCCTTCTACGTCGAAGCGGGCGGGCAGGTCAGCGATCAGGGGGTGATCGTGGGGGCCGACTGGATCATTGATGTGGAAGCGATGAAGAAGCCGGTCAGCGGGCTGGTGGTGCATGTGGGCGAAGTGGTGGAAGGCAACCCCACCGGCGGCGATGAAGTGAACGCCCGCATCAACGCCGTGCGCCGGCACGACATTCTGCGCAACCACACGGCCACCCACCTGCTGCACGCGGCGCTGCGTAACACCCTGGGCACGCACGTTCAGCAGCGCGGGTCACTGGTCGCGCCGGAACGCCTGCGGTTCGATTTTTCGCACAATGACCGCATCACCGCGGCGCAGCTTGCACAGATTGAAGCGGAAATTAACCAGGTGGTGCTGCTGAATTACCCGGTGAAATCCGAAGTGAAATCGCTGGACAAAGCCAGGGCGGAAGGCGCGATGGCGCTGTTCGGCGAAAAATATGGCGATACCGTCCGCACCGTCATCATTGATAACGGCGTGGATCGTTACAGTTATGAGCTGTGCGGCGGCACCCACGTTAAAGGCACCGGCGAAATCGGCGGCTTTGTGCTGACGGCCGAAGGCAGCGTGAGCGCCGGCATTCGCCGCGTGGAGGCGCTCACCGGGCGCGGCGCAGCGGAGTATGTGCAGCAGCGCCTGCACACCCTGAACACCATCAACCAGCATCTGGGTACCACGGTGGAAACCGTGCTGGAGCGCATCAGCGCCCTTCAGGAAGAGGCCAGCGCCAGCCGTAAGCAGATCGTGGCGCTGCAAAGCAAACTGGCCAAATACCACTTTGATGAGCTGATGCAGCAGATGGAAACGCTTAATGGCAAAACCGCGCTCATCGCCCGCATCGACAATGTGGCGGTGGATACCCTGCGCGAGATGGCCGACTGGTTCCGTAACAAAGTCAAAGCGAATGGCGTGCTCGTCCTGGGCAGCAGCAGCGACGATAAACCCATGCTGCTGGTGGCAGTGACGGATGACCTGGTGAAAAAAGGGGTCAAAGCCGGCGACCTCATCAAACCCGTGGCGGAAGTGATCGGCGGCAGCGGCGGCGGCCGCCCGAATATGGCCCAGGCCGGCGGCAAAGACGCGGCCAAACTGCCGGAGGCGCTGCAAAAAGCCCGCGATCTGCTGGCCCAATCGTCCTGATGGCGAGGTGTGGAGCCGCCCGATGAGCCAGCGCCCGGAATATCTCCAGCTTGCGCCCGGTGAAGATGTGAACAGCGTGCGGGATCGCCTGTCGTTCATTCGCGGGCGGCGCATCCTGCTCATCTGGCCGGAAGACGGCACCGCGCTCACCCGGCGGCTGGACCTGGTGCTGGTGCAGCGCGAAGCGAGGCGGCGGGCGCTGCAACTGGCGCTGGTGACGCATGATGAACAGGTGATGCTGAACGCGGCCGACCTGGGCATCAGCACTTTTGAAACCATCGGCGCGAGTGAGCGCGGGCGCTGGAAGCGCGGGCGCACGCGCATGTTCACCGGCCGCGACCAGCGCCCGGAAGACAGCCCGGAACCGGAAGACCTGATGCCGGTGGCCAGCCGGGTGAAGAACCGGCGGCCCAGTTCGGCGCTGCGGCTGTGGCTGCTGCGGCTGCTGGTGCTGCTGTTCGTCGGCGGGGCCAGCGCCGTGACGGCCTATGTGGTCATGCCGTCGGCCACCGTCGAAATTCAATTGTTCCAGGAACTGCTGCAAACCGAACTCACCATCACCGCCAGCCCCGCGCTGACGGATGTCGATATTGACGGCCGGGCGATCCCGGCGACGCTGCTGCGGGCCACGGTGCAAACCAGCGGCACGCTGAACACCAGCGGCGTGCAATCGCTGAATGATCTGCCGGCCATTGGCGTGGTCATCTTCACCAACCAGACAGCGCAGCCGGTGGACATCCCGGCCGGCACCACCGTCAGCACCAGCAGCGGCACCCCCATCCTGTTCAAGACCGTGGCCCCGGCCACCGTTCCGGCCGGCAGCGGCGAACGGGCGGAAGTGGCCGTCGAAGCGCTCACCGGCTCCACCGGCAGCCGGGGGAATGTGGCGGCGGGCTTAATCAATACCATCATCGGCCCGCTGGAAAACCAGGTGACGGTGGTGAACGTCGCGCCCACCACCGGCGGCGAAACGCGCCAGTTTGCCGCCGTCACCGCGGACGATCAGGAGCGTTTGCTGGCCATCGTGCGCGGGCAGCTTCAGGCGCTGGCCTATACCGAGATGCTGTCGCAGGTGTCGGACAATCAATTGATCGTCATTGAGACGATTCGTATTCCGCCGGATGGGGAACGACGCGACTGGACGACCTTCAGCCACAACATCGGCGAAATTACCGATACGCTGACGCTGGAAATGCGGGCCGAAGTAACGGCCCTGGCCCTGGATGATCTGTTCGCCCGCCAGATCGTCTTTGCGGAGCTTTCGGCACAGAAGCCGGCCGACCTGCTGCTGCTGCCGGAGACGTTCCAGTACACCCGCGGCTTCGTCACCGGGATTGAGGCCGGCGGCAGCATCACCTTCAACGCCGGCGGGCAGGCGATGGTGAGCGCCAGCGCCGACCCGGCCCGGCTGGCCGAAGGGCTGGCCGGCCGCACGCCGGCCGCCGCGCGGGACTGGCTGAGCCAGACAGTGCGGCTGGCACCGGGCATCGCGCCGGTGATTCGCGTGGAACCGGACTGGCTGATGACGCTGCCGCTGCTGCCGCTGCGGATTCAGGTGCGGCCGGTGACGCTGCCATGAGCGGCCGCCTGATCGGGCTGGATCATGGCCTCAAGCGCATCGGGGTCGCGCTCAGCGATGCCAGCCGCCGTGTGGCCCGCGAACTGCTCATCGTCCAGCGCAGCACGCGCCAGGCAGATTTTGACCGGCTGAACGCCATCGCCGCGCAGGAGAGCGCCACCGGCTTCATCATCGGCGTGCCCTATTCCGATGCGCCGGCGGGCACCCATACCCAGGCGGATACGGTGCGCCTGTGGATCAGCCGATTTGCGGCCACGACCGCGCTGCCGGTGGTGCCCTGGGATGAGCAGCTCTCCAGCGACGATGCCCGCGAGATCGCCCGGCTTCAGCGCCGCCGCTTCGATGCCCCCATTGATGACCTGGCGGCGCGGGTTATTCTGCAAAGCTACCTGGATGCCCTGCACGACGGTCTGGCGACGTTTCCCCATCGCTCTTAAAACGCCGCCCGGTGGTGGGTTATAATCAGGCTGGTGGTCGCCGGTGGCGGCCCCGGCAACTGACCGGCAAACAGGGACAATCAGCGTGAGTCGTTTTTTCAAAGGCTTTCTTTTCTTCAGCGTGGGGCTGCTGTTCGTGGGCGCGGTGGCGGGCGGCTTTCTGTTCATTCTCTCCGGCGGCGATGTGCTGTCTTTCGCCCGTACTGCCCTGCTGCGCGTGGCGCTCTCCGCCCGCCAGACCGACCTGGACACACCCGCCGGCACGAATGCCGAACCGCAGGCCTTCACCATCCAGCCCGGCGACAGCCCGGCGGCCGTGGCCCGCCGCCTGCGGGACGCGAGCCTGATCCTGGATGCTGAGCTGTTCGTGGATTACCTCCAGGTGTCCGGGCTGGACCGGCAGCTTGAAGCCGGCACCTATTTCCCGCGCCAGACGCAGACCATCCCGCAGATTGCCGCGCTGCTGATCGATTCGGCCGGCAGCAGCATCCCCTTCCGCATTCTGGAAGGCCTGCGCCTGGAAGAAATCGCCGCGCTCATCGACGGCAACCCGCTGTTCACCTTCAGCGGGCAGGACTTTTTAAACGTCGTCAGCGCCGGCAATCTGTTCGACCCCGTGTTTATGGAGACGGTCGGGCTGCCGGCCGGGGCTTCGCTGGAGGGGCTGCTGTTCCCGGATGCCTATGTGCTGCCGCCCACGATTACGGCCGTACAACTGCGCGATACGATCCTGGCCAATTTCCTCCAGAAAACCGGCAGTCAGCTGCGCGTGGATGCCGCAGCGCAGGGCTACAGCCTGTATCAAATGGTGATTCTCGCTTCGATCATTGAACGCGAGGCGGTGTGGGACGATGAGAAGCCCCTCATCAGCAGCGTGTACCGCAACCGCCTGAGCATCGCCATGAAGCTGGATGCCGACCCGACGGTGCAGTATCCCCTGGGCAACAGCCGGGGAAGCTGGTGGGCCCGCATCACCCCGGCCGATTATCAGGCGGTCATTTCGCCCTACAACACCTATTTGAACAACGGCCTGCCCCCCGGGCCCATCGCCAGCGTGGGGCTGCCGGCGCTGCGGGCGGCGGTCTATCCGGCACAATCGGATTATTATTATTTCCGCGCCCGCTGCGATGGCTCCAATTATCATGTTTTCGCCACCACCTTTGATGAACACCTGGCCAATGGCTGCTAAATGGGGCACGGCGGGGGCGCTGCTGCTGGGCCTGCTGCTGACCGGCTGTGCGGCGCTGGCCAGCCACCCGCTGCCGGTGCGCGTGGCACTGCTGGCCCCGTTTGAAGGCCGCTACCGCGACACGGGCTATCAGGCGCTGTATGCCGCGCAGATGGCCCTGGCGGAAGACGGCCGCAGCGGGGTGGAACTGCTGCCGGTGGACGATGGTGGCAGCGCGGCCAGCGCGGTGGAGCGGGCCCGGGCCCTGGCGCTGGATCCGCAGGTGCGGGTGGTCATCCTCAGCGGGCCCCATGCCACGACCGCGGAGGTGCAGAAGGCGGCCGGCCCGCTGCCCCTCATCATCGCCGGGCACTGGAACGCCCGCCCGGCCGTGCCGCAGGCGGTGATCCTGGCGAACCCGCAGATGGACACAGAAAGCACCCTGCCGGCGGATTTTACGCTCACCGGGGCCCCGGCGCTGGTCGCGCCCGTCACCGGCAGCGAGCTGTTGGCGCTGGACGGCTTCGCCCGCCTGCGGGCATCGCTCAGCGGCATCCTGGTCATCAGCGTCGGGCAACTGCCGGATGCCGCTTTTGAGCAGCGTTACCGGGCGCAAAACCCCTATGCGCCGCCGCCGGGTCTGGCGGCCACGCTGGCGTATGATGCCACCCGCCTGGCGCTGCTGGCCGCGTTCAGCCCTGCGCCGCTGCGTTCCCTGCGCTGCGCCTGCTGGAACGGCGACATTCATTTTGATGCCGCCGGTTACTGGCCGGATGCGCTGATTCGCGTTTATTTTTACGGCCGTGACCGGCGGCTGCTGCCGGTGATCTATTGAGCGCCGCCGTTCACAGCAGCACGTCGTAAAACAGCGGCAGCGGCTCCACCGGAGTCGCGCTGAAGGTGATCGCCTGGCGCAGGAAAGGCACGGCGGCGGCGGCACTGGCCGCGCTGCTGGCATGGATCGTCGCCAGCGGCTGGCCGGGCTGCACCACCTGCCCCACTTTCACCGGCACAATGACCCCCACCGCCGGGTCGATGACATCGCCTTTTTTCTCACGGCCGGCCCCCAGGGCCAGCGCCGCCTGGGCCACGCTGTCCGCCCGCACCTGGGCCACATAGCCGCCCTGCTCCGCTGTGAGTGTGGCGATGTGCGGGGCCTGCGGCAGCCGGGCCGGATCATCGATCACGCTCACATCGCCCCCCTGAATTTGCACCAGCAGGCGCAGTTTGGCCAGCCCGTCCCCGCTGTGGAGGGCCGTTTCAATCGTCCGGCGGCAGTCGTCCATGTCCTGCCAGCGCTGCCCGCGCCCGGCCAGCTTCAACATGCAGGCCGCCACTTCCACGCAGTGCGCCCGGAAATCGTCCGGGCCGCCGCCGGCCAGCGTCGCCACCGCTTCGGCCACTTCCAGCGCATTCCCCACCGCCGCGCCCAGCGGCTGGTTCATGTCCGAAATCAGCGCGATCATATCGCGGCCGGCATCGCGGCCGATATTGAGCATGATGGCCGCCAGTTCCTGCGCCAGGGCCACCGTGGGCATAAACGCGCCATGGCCGCATTTCACATCCAGCACGATGCCGCCCGCGCCGGAAGCCAGTTTTTTGCTCATGATGCTGCTGGCGATCAACGGCATGGAAGGCACCGTGCCGGTGACATCGCGCAGGGCGTAAATTTTGCCATCGGCCGGGGCCAGCTCGCCGGTTTGGCCGCACAGCACCAGGCCATACTGCCGCGCCTGCGCCCGGAATTCCTGTTCGCTCAGGCTCACGCGAAAGCCAGGGATCGCCTCCAGCTTATCAATGGTGCCGCCGGAGAAGCCCAGGCCGCGGCCGCTCATCTTGGCCACCGGCACGCCGCAGGCCGCCACCAGCGGCAGCACCACCAGCGTCGTCTTATCGCCCACCCCGCCGGAAGAATGCTTGTCCACGGCGTAATCCGTAATATCGGATAAATCCAGCATCTGGCCGGAATGGGCCATCGCCAGCGTCAGCGCGACCGTTTCTTCGCGGGTCATCCCCTGGAAGAAAATGGCCATCAACAGCGCCGACACCTGGTAATCCGGCAGGTTGCCGGCGGTGTATTCTCTAATGAACCATTGAATTTCAGCGGCAGAGAGGGCTTGCCCATCCCGCTTCTTGCCGATAACATCTACCATACGCATGGCAAACTCCTTTTGCGAGAAAAGATGCTCACCATTTTAGCGGGAATGCTCGTCTTTGCCCTCCTCCACAGCCTCACCGCCGATGCGCGTTGTAAAGCATGGGTGATGCAGCGCAGCGGTGAACGCGCCTATCATGGTTTTTACCGGCTGGCCTATAACGCGCTGTCGGTGCTGCTGCTGGCCCCGGTGGCGCTGGCCGCCTGGTCAGACAGCCGGGTGCTGTACAGCGTTCCGCCGGCGTTCACCGGGGTGCTGGCGCTGCTCCAGCTTACCGGCAGCCTGGGGCTGGTGCTGGCGCTGCTGCAAATTGACCTGCTGCGCTTCGCCGGGGTGCGCCAGGCGGTGGCGTACCTGCGCGGCCAGCCGCTGCCGCTGCCGCCCGAAGCCCTGCAAACCGGCGGCCTGTATGCCCTGGTGCGCCACCCGCTGTATTTGTTCGCGCTGCTGGCGCTGTGGTGCCTTAGCCCCATGACAGAAACGCTGTTCTGGTTCAACAGCGCCGCCACGCTCTATTTCATCGTCGGCTCCTGGCTGGAAGAACAGCGGATGCTGCGGGACTTCGGCGCGGAGTATCGCGCGTATCAGCAGCGCGTGCCGTGGATGCTGCCTGTACCGCGCCCGCGTCGTGCAATAGAATCGTAAGAGTTTCATGCTAGATCATCCATAGATCAGTCAGTTACCGGGAAAGGGAAACCCCATGTTCGGAAAAGCCAAAAACAGCGATGCCAGAATTTCGCCGGCCCTGCTCATCGGCATTGTCGTCGCGGCAATCGTGGTCGCTGTGGTGGCCATCTTCATCAACAGCCAGGGCATTAACCCCAACAATATCCAGATTGATTACAGCCAGATTCCGCAGGGGCGCACCGAAGACGGCGGTTTCATCCTGGGCAACCCGGATGCGCCGGTGACGGTCATCGCCTTTGAAGATTTCCTGTGCCCGCACTGCCAGGATTACCAGAGCACCGTCAAGCGCTTCATCAGCGAATACGTGGTGACGGGCCAGGCCCGCTTTGAATATCGCTTCCTGCCGGCGGTGCATCCGCAGTTCTCCTTCACCAGCGCGCAGATCGTGGAATGTGCCGACATTTTGCAGCCCGGCAGCTTCTGGCCGGCGCACGATGCCATGTTTGAGCTGGCCGCCTCCGAGCGCTACAACGCCGAAACGCCGCGCAAATTTGCCGAGCGCATGGGGCTGAATTATTCCGAACTGCTGACGTGCAGCAGCACCGCCGACCAGATTCGCACGGATATGCGCTATGGCGACAGCCTGGGCGTAACCGGCACCCCGACGCTGTTCGTGCAATATGGCGACAGCGCCCCGGTGCGCACCCCGCCGCAGCCGAGCGTGGAACAGCTTGGCGCGTTGATCGCCCTGCCGGGCGGCGGCAGCTAACCGGCTCCCCCGCGAACCACGAAGTGCGCCCTGTAACGGGCGCATTTTTGTTATACTGATGGCCGAAGACCCGCCCTTAACCCGCACGATTGGAGCCAGGAATGACGCTGCCCGCATTTTACAAACCGGAAAAAGTCGGCATGATGTATAGCCCGGCCATGCTCACCGTGGTCGAAGCCGGCCGCAGCGCCGGCATCGCCCCGGCGGCCCACGACAGCCTGAAAACGGCGCTGCTGCTGGTGGATATGCAGGTGGATTTTATCCACCCGGACGGGGCGCTGTATGTGCCCGGCGCGATTGAAGACACCCGCCGCACCATCGAATGGATTTATCACAACGTCGGCAGCCTGACCACCATCATCGCCTCGCTGGACAGCCATGTGCCGCTGCAAATTTTTTCGCCGGCCTGGTGGGCCAACCGCCAGGGCCGGCACCCGGCCCCCTACACCGTCATCACCGCCGCCGCCGTGCAGGAGGGGGACTGGCGGCCGCTGTATGATGAGGCGTGGTCAAAACAGTATGTGGCCAGCCTGGAACGCCACGCCAAAAAAGAATTGATGATCTGGCCCTATCACACCCTCATCGGCACTGCCGGCTACATGCTCACGCCGGCGCTGTACGAGGCCATCGCCTATCATTCGTCGGCGCGGCAGGCACAGCCCATCTTCATCAGCAAGGGCACCATTGCCAACACCGAAAATTACTCGCTGTTCGAGCCGGAAGTGAAGCGCGATGACCTGCCGGCCGGGGGCCTGAACGTGGAACTGCTGGAGACGCTGGCCGGCTATGACCGCATTTACATCGCCGGGGAAGCCAAAAGCCACTGCGTGCTGGAGACCGTCACCTCGCTGATGCGCTACTTCGCCGAGCGCAGCGACATCATCGCCCGGCTGCGCCTGCTGAGCGATTGTATGTCGTCGGTGGTGCATCCACAGATCAATTTTGATAAGCTGGCCGATGAAGCCTTTGCCGGCTTCGCCATGAACGGGTTAACGCTGGTGCCATCCACCGCCGCGCTGGAACCCATCGGCTGAGGCTCACCAGGTGAGTGGCAGCGCCGGGGCGCGGCCGGTGGGCACCACGCCGTCGCCCTGGTCGCTCCACAGCGCCACATAATCGGGATAGTCTGCGCCGGGCGGCCACTGCCATTCCGCAATTTCGCGCAGGGACAGGCTGCCCCGGCGGCGTTTCACCGTGACCACGAAAGGCAGCCGGTGATACAGGGCCGCCACCGCCGCTTCCGGCTGGCCGGGGTGCGCCATGCGGGCCAGCATGGCCAGGGCGGTGCGGGTGCGTTTCGCATCGGCCGTGCCCCGGAACACCCAGATTTGCCGGGGAGCCTGGTCAGCCGTGAGCAGCGGCACAATGGCCGCCCCTTCATCGGAACGGACTTCATCGAGCAGCAGCAGCGCCGGGGCGGCGGCCAGGGCGGCCGTCACCTGCTCCGCGAAGGTGCTGCCCGGCGCAGCGCCCACCGGCCAGTGCACCGGGTAGCGGCGCATGGCCACCGGCAGGCGCAGTTCCCCGGCGCGTTCCACCGCCGCCACGGATTCCGGCTGTGGCAAAAACTGCGCCAGCGCCGAAAGCAGCGTCGTCTTGCCCGATTCGGTATCGCCCACGATGACAAAACCATGGTCAGATTGCGCCAGCGCCTGCAAAAAATCCGCGGCGGCGGCCGGCACATACCCCTGCTGCACCAGGTCGGCCAGCGCCGGGGGCTGCGCGGGGTGCAGGCGAATATCGGCGCTGAGCTGCGTGGTGAACAGCGCCACATTCACGCAGGCCGGGCGCGGGCCCAGCGGCAGCCCCGTTTCGATGGCCGGCAGTTCCGGCCGTATTTCGGCGCGGGCCGCCTGGAGCAGGCGCTGAAGCATCCGCCGCAGATGGGCCGCATCGTCAAAAATGGGTTCCAGCGGCACCAGGTCTGTGCCGGGGGCATAGCGCACGGCCACTTTTTCCGCGCCGGTCAGTTGAATGGTGGTGATGCGCTCATCGCTGAACAGGGCATCCAGCGGGCCATAGCCGAACAATTCGCTGTATACGCGGCGGATGATGTCGCTCTGCTGCGCGTGGCTGAGGTGCAGCGCTTCCACGCTGAAGACATACAGCGCCACATCGCGCACCAGCATTCGGCGCTTCACTTCGGTATCCGCTTCCTGCAACGCGGGCGAAGTGGAGTCGTAATCCTCCTGAAATTGTTTCACAATGCGCTCAATCACGCCGCCCAGCGAGATCACCCGCCCCGGCTGCGCCGGCAGCAGGGTGGGTTTACGCCCGTCTGCCCCCGGTTTTTTCTCGTCATGGTCATGGTTGCTCATCGGCCGCCATCCTCCAGATCATGCAGGCTGACGCGCTGCAAATCCGGGTTATCGCAGGGGCGGCGGCCCACTTTGGGCACATCCAGCCAGCGCCCCTCGTGGTAAATCCGCACCACGTCCATCGTAAAATCGGTATTGGTTTCTTTGGCATTGCTCAGCAGTGATGACCCCACGCCATAAGCATCGACGGGGGCGCGGGCGCGTTCAAAGGCTTCCACTTTTTCGCGGTTAAAGCCCCCCGTCACCACGATTTGCACCCGGCGGCAGAAGTCTTTGGCCACCTCCACCAGCGCCGGCGGCACGTCCCAGGTGTGCCAGGCATTGTTGAGCGCGTTACGCACCGTCCGCACCAGCACCGGGCTAACCCCTTTCGGATCATCGGCATCCAGGGAGGCATCGCGCAGTTTGGCCCCGGTATCCAGCCGCACGCCGTTGAGGGTGTACATGGTCATGGTACGCTCATCGCCGGCGGCATACGCGGCGGCATAGTGCTGCCAGAACGCCGTCAGCGTCGCCACCGATGCGCCCACCGTATCATTGTTAAAATCCGCCAGCAAAATACGCGGCGTTTCCGGGGCGATGTGCCGGGTGAAATTGAGCATCATCTCCACATCGTCCGCGCCAAAACAGGCGATCAGCGCGTGCGGGATGGTGCCTTTGCCATGCCCGCCCCACCAGGCCCCCTGGGCATCGGTGCTGACGATGGCCGGGGTCTGCTGGCGATATTCGGCATTGTAGCGCTGCACCGCCAGCCAGTAGGCATAGCCATCCATGGCCTGCACCTGGGGCACATCAAACCGCGCCGGATAATACAGCACCTGCTTGCCATTGCTCACCTGGAGCACTTCATACACATTGGTGGCGATGCGGCTGGCGCGGGACAGCACGCCCAGGATGGGCGTTTCCAGCAGCGCAAAATCGCGGTAGCGGCCGCGAATTTCGATCACCGTCAGCACGTCGGCCGGGTCGCCATCGTAGTAGGTGATGTCGCCATCCTGCACGGCATCCACCTCCAGTTGCTGCCAGGTTTCCACCCAGTCGCCCCGGTCATTAAATTCACCCGTGGCATAGCGCAGCATGTTCAGCGCCACATCAATGCCGGCGATGAGGGCGATGGGCGAGCGCCGGTTAAAAATCTGCGCCTCCACGATCACATCCCCCACGGCCAGCGTCTCCAGCGCCGGCAACTGGCGCGGGTTGCTGCCGCGGTACACGTAGCCTTCTTTGCTGAGGCCGCTTAACACGCGCACGACATTGGTGAAATAACGGTCGGTGTACGCCCCCCGGCGCAGCCCCTCAATATCCAGTTGTATCGCCGCCTGCTTCAGGCGAGTGTGGTCAAAGGTAGACATGCTGTTTTCTCCTGTGTCTGAAGAAATTATATCTCGCATCTCCACAAGGGTATGCTATACTACCCGACTGTTTGCATAAAAACCTCTAAAAAGTATCTGGATAAATTCCGGGTAGATAAGATAACCCTATGGATGTTGTTGTCACCGGCTCCATCGCCTATGATTACCTCATGCGTTTTCCCGGCAGCTTTCGTGAGCATATTCTGACGGAAGCCCTGCACCAGGTGAGCCTGAGCTTCCTGGTGGACGAAATGACCAAACACTGGGGCGGCGTGGCCGCCAATATCGCCTTTACCCTGGGGCATTTTGGGCTGCGCCCGCGCCTGATGGGCACGGTGGGGCGGGACTTCCCGGATTACCGCACCTGGCTGGAAGCCGCCGGGGTGGACTGTTCCTCGGTGCGCCAGCTTGACCAGGTGTTCACCGCCTCCTTCTTCTGCAATACCGACCAGGAAAATAACCAGATCGCCTCTTTCTATTCCGGCGCGATGCAGCACGCCCGTGAGTATGCCCTGGCGGATATGCCCGGCGGGCTGCCGCGTGACAGCCTGGTGCTTGTATCGCCCAATGACCCGCAGGCCATGAGCAACCTGACGGCGGAATGTCGCCGGCACGGGCTGCGCTTCGTCTATGACCCCGGCCAGCAGGTGGCCCGGCTGGATGGCGACAGCCTGCGGCGCGATATGCAGGGGGCCCATCTGATGATCGTCAACGATTATGAAGCGCACCTGGTGCGCGACAAAACCGGGCTGACAATGGCCGAAATGCGGGCCGCGCTGCCGGTACTGGTGGTCACGCATGGTCACGAAGGCTCGCGCATTTACACCGGCGGCGACGAAATCCATGTACCGGCCTTCGCCCCCACCACCCTGCACGATCCCACCGGCGCGGGCGATGCCTACCGGGCCGGCTTCGTCACCGGGCTGGTGAAAAACCTGCCGCTGGCGCTGTGCGGGGCCATGGGGGCGCTGTGCGCCACCTATGTGCTGGAACAGGTGGGCACCCAGAGCCATCGCTACACCCCGGCCGAATTTGTGGCCCGCTTCCGCCAGGTGCATGATGATGGCGGGGCCCTGAACGCGCTGCTGAGCTAAGCCACCACCCGACGCAGGATGACGTTTGCCCTGCGCTTTGTTATGCTACCGCGAAACCGGCGGCGACATTGCAGCCGCAATATGTTACAATGCGCCGCGTTTCATCGTCCTCATCAGGTCAATTTTCAGGAGAACAATCAAACACATGCCAGTCGAACATGATGTAAAAGATACGAACCAGGCCACCGGCGGCCGCTATCGCATTGAATGGGCCGAAATGGAAATGCCGGTGCTGCGGGCCATCCGTGAGCGTTTTGAACGCGAAAAGCCGCTGAAGGGGCTGCGCGTCTCGGCCTGCCTGCACGTCACCACCGAAACGGCCAACCTCATGCGTACCCTCCAGGCCGGCGGCGCGGATGTCGTCCTGACGGCTTCTAACCCGCTGTCCACCCAGGACGATGTAGCCGCCTCGCTGGTGGTGCATGACGAAATTCCGGTGTATGCCATCAAGGGCGAAGACAACGACACCTACTACAAACACATTCACGCCGCGCTGGATCATAAGCCGCACATCACCATGGACGATGGCGCAGACCTGGTGGGCACCATCCACAAGAATCGGCGCGAACTGCTGCAAACCATCGTCGGCGGCACCGAAGAAACCACCACCGGCGTGATTCGCCTGCGGGCCATGGCCAAAGAAGGGGCGCTGGAATTCCCGGTGATCGCCGTGAACGACAGCAACACCAAGCACATGTTCGACAATCGCTATGGCACCGGGCAAAGCACCATTGACGGCATCGTGCGGGCGACCAATATCCTGCTGGCCGGGCGTACCATCGTGGTGGGGGGCTATGGCTGGTGCAGCAAGGGCATCGCCAGCCGCGCCGCCGGCATGGGGGCCAATGTCATCGTGACGGAAATTAACCCGCTGCGGGCGCTGGAAGCGGTCATGGATGGCTTCCGGGTGATGCCGATGATGGATGCAGCGAAAATTGGCGATATTTTCATCACCGCCACCGGCGACATCAATGTGCTGGATCAGGCGCATTTTGCCGTCATGAAGCCCGGCGCGATTGTGGCCAATTCCGGCCATTTCAACGTCGAAATCAACCTGAAGGCGCTGCTGACCATGAGCGATGGCGAGCCGAAACTGGTGCGCCCCTTCGTGGAAGAATATCGCATCAAGGGCCGCCCGGTGTATGTCCTGGGCGAAGGCCGCCTGATTAACCTGGCCGCGGCCGAAGGCCACCCCGCCAGCGTGATGGACATGAGCTTTGCCAATCAGGCCCTGGCTTCGGAATACATGATCGTGAACGCCAGCACCCTGGCGAAACAGGTGTATACCATCCCGGAACAGGTGGATATGGAAATTGCCCGCCTGAAGCTGGAAGCCATGGGGATGAAAATTGACCTGCTGACCCCGGAGCAGGAAGCCTATCTCAACGAATGGCGCGAAGGCACCTAAAGCCAGCAGCCCGGCCGGGCCGGCCGCCGCGCTGGCCCGGCCGGGCGCACTGCCTGTACTCAGAGTGTCGTGGACGCATAGCGCCTGCGTGATGAAGGAGTGGAGTATGAAATCATTGGCTCAGATGCTGACGCGCGGACTGGCACTGCTGACGGTGCTGCTCGTCTCGATCAGCCTGGTGGCCGGGCAGGGCAGCGCCCGCGTGCGCTTCGCCCATGCCATCCCTGGCGGCACCGCCATTGATGTGTTCATCAATGGCTCGCTGGCTATCACCGCGCTGGAATTCGGCAGCGCCACCACCTATTTGACCGTGCCCGCCGGCGACCACACCGTCACCGTGACCCCGGCCGGCATCGCCACGCCGCTGTGGGCCCAGGCGATCACCGTCGAAGCTGACCGCGCCATCACCTACATCGCTTCCTCCCCGGCCACGCTGCGCTTCGATGCCTTCACCGATAACCTGACCGAAACGCCCTTTGGCACCGGCCGCCTGCTGCTGGTGCACGCCCTGGCCGGCGGCCCGGCGGTGGATATTCAACTGGCGGAACCCGTGACCCTGGGCGGCACGGTGCAGCCGGCCGGCACCGTCATCGCGCCGCAGGTGGCCTACGGGGCTTCGTTTGGCTCCTTTGACCTGCCGGCGCTGACCTATGTCTTTAACGTGGTGGCCGGCAATACCCCGCTGCTTTCGGAACTGGCCATACCGCTGACGAGCAATACGTCGGCCATTGCGGTGGTGTATGGCACGGCCGATGCGCCGACGGCGCTGCTGCTGACGGCCCCCACCGGCCCGGCGGCCGGCAGCGGCTTTGTGCGCCTGGTGCACGGGGTGATGGGTGCGCCGGCAGTGGATGTTTTCATTAACGACACCCTCATCGCCCCGGCGCTGAGCACCGACCGCCCCACCGAACACATTGCCCTGCCCGCCGGGGAACACAGCGTCGTTCTGCGGGCGGCCGGCACCGCAGATGACCTGCTGGAAGCCGCGCTCACCGTGGCCGCGGGCGGCGCACAGACCGTCGTCGCGCTCCAGGGCGATACCGGC
>JALOOI010000182.1 GCA_025454495.1 Anaerolineae bacterium | reverse complement strand
CGCGGAACCAAAATTGTGGATGGCGACCGCTGGCTGGGCCGCAATGGCAGCGGTCAGTATGTGCCGCGCCAGCCGCACGCGCCGGTTCTGTAACACCGCGGCCGCCGGCAGAGAGGACGTGATGCCTCTCTGCCGGCGGCCTGTCCCCCGAAAGTGACCCTTATGCAAATGCTGTTGTTCCTGGCGCTGGCGGCACTGTTGATCGGGCTGTCCAAAGGTGGCCTGGGCGGGCCGGTGCCGGTGTCGCTCACGGCACCGCTGCTGTCGCTGGTGCTGCCGGAAGCGAAAGAGGCCGTGGGCATTGTGCTGCCGCTGCTCCTCTTTGCCGATCTGTTCGCGCTGTATTTTTATCGCGGCCAGTGGGATATGGCCTATGTGCGGCTGATGCTGCCGGCGGGCATCGTGGGCGTGGTGTTCGGCACGCTGCTGCTGGCCGTGCTGCCCAAAGAAGCGTTTCTTCAGGTGCTGGGGCTGTTTACGCTGCTGGCCGTGCTGTACAAGCTCTCCAGTGACTGGATCAAAGCGCTGGCGTACCGGCCGCGCCGCTGGCACGGGGTCTTTGCCGGTGGTGCTTCGGGCTTTGGCAGTGCGCTGGCCAATGTGGGTGCGCCGCCGTTTACCGCCTACATGCTGCTGCAACCGGGTATGACCCCGCTCAAATTCATCGGCACGACGACGCTGTACTTTGCCATCATCAACGCCCTCAAGCTGCCCGGTTTTGTGCTGTCCGGCGTGCTGAACGCGCAGCAGGCGCTGTTGATCGTGCTGGTGCTGCCCATCGTCCCGGTGGGGGTGTGGGCCGGGCGCAGGGCGCTGCCGTACATCAATCCGCGCCTGTTCGAGGGGTCGCTGCTGCTGCTGCTGTTCATCCTCAGCCTGGTGCTCATTTTTTAGCCGGGCCGGTGCCACCCGGCCCCGCCCCGCGCTTACTGCCCGGCGACCCAGGCCAGCGTTTTGTCGGCCAGTTTGTCAAAGGCGATCACCGCCTGCACCAGATGTTCTTCGCGCGTATCTTCGATTTTGTTGTGCGAAATTCCGCGCAGGCTTTGCACGAACATCATAATCGTCGGAATGCCGATGCGGGCGATTTCGGCCGCGTCGTGCAGCGGGCCGCTCGGCAGGTGATGCACCACCCCCACCGTCTCGCGGATGGCGGCATCGCACATGTCCAGCAGCGCCGGGTGGAAGGGGATGGGGTGAATTTGCCAGATGCGCTGCCATTCCACCGTCACCTGTTCTTCGGCCGCGAAGCGCTGGCTGGCGGCCTGCGCTTCCTGGAGCATGGCCGCCAGCGCCTCCGCGTTCATATGGCGCTGATCCAGGGTGATGTCGCACTGGCCCACGACGGCGGTCACAATGCCCGGCAGGGTTTTCACGCTGCCCACAGTGCAAACGCCGCCATGCCGCTGCGCAATCTCGCGGATTTCCAGCCCCAGTTTGGCCGCCGCGCCGAAGGCATCGCGCCGTTTGTCCATGGGGGTGGAACCGGCGTGGGCCGCCTGCCCGATGAAGCGAATGGCGTGCCGTTCCACGCCGAAGGTGCCCTGCACCACGCCCAGCGGCAGGTTCATGCTTTCCAGCACCGGCCCCTGTTCGATGTGCAGTTCCAGGTAGGCGGCGGCGTTTTTCACCTGGCGATGGGCCTGCGGCGCGGTGTCCAGGCTCCAGCCGTAGCGGGCGATGGCCTCCGCGAGCTTGATGCCGTCTTTATCCGCCAGGTGGCGCAGCGTATCCGGCTGCATGGTGCCGGAAGCCGCGCTGGAACCAAACAGCGACCGGCCGAAGCGGGCCCCTTCTTCGTCCGCCCAGTCCACCAGGCGCACCGTCACCGGCGGCGTGCCGGCAGCGGCCACCCGGCGCACAATTTCCAGCCCGGCCAGCACGTTCAGGCAGCCATCCAGCCAGCCGCCATTGGGCACCGAATCCATGTGCCCGCCGATGAGCACTTCCCGGTTGGACGCGCCGGGCAGGGTGGCCCACAGGTTGCCGGCCTCATCGGTTTCCACCGTCACGGGCAGCGCGGCCAGCTTTTCCCGCAGCCAGGCGCGGGCTTTGTCCCATGTTTCGGTAAAGGCCACGCGCTGCGCCCCGTCTTCGTTGCCCGTCAGCGCCCGCAGTTCTTTCAATTCCGCAATCGTCCGTTCCGGTTGCAGTGCCATACCCGTATTCCCTTCTTAGTGCAGACCTGTTAATGACGCGCTATGATTTTAGCGCAGGGGCAGTGAATTGCTAATCGCGCGTTGCAGGGGCAGGGCATGATGGCTCACGATCACGATACATGGGCCGACTGGATCGGCGAACTGGTGCAACTGCCGGGCATCGCCGGGTATGAAGACGACATCGCGCGGCATATGGCGGCCCAACTGCGGCAGCACACCGACCGGGTGAGCATCGACCCCCTGGGGAACGTGATCGCCCGCTTTGGCGACGGCGACGCGCCGCCGCTGGCCGTGCTGGCGCATATGGATACCGTGGGGCTGCTGGTGAACCGCCACCTGGGCGACGATACCGTGGGGGTGGTGCGCGTGGGCGGCGTGAATCTGAAAGCGCTGCCGGGTACGCCGGTGTCGGTGGGGGGCCGGCCGGGACTCATCGGCGTGCGCTCGCAGCACCAGGCGGGCAGCAGCGACAGCCTGCCCACCGATGAGCAGCTTTACCTGCATACGGCCGCCGCCCGCGACATCGAGATCACCACGCCGGTCTGGTATGCCACCCGGCCGCAGCGCAGCGGCGACTGGCTGGCCGCGCCGTACCTGGATAACCGGGCCGGGTGTGCGGTGCTGCTGGCGCTGGCGCAGCACCTGGCCGGGGCGGCGCTGCCGCGCCCGGTGTGCCTCATCGGCACGGTGCAGGAAGAAACCACCTGCGCCGGGGCCCACCACGCGCTGGCGGACGTGCGCCCGGCCGCGGCGCTGTTCGTGGATGGCACGGTGAGCTACGATACGCCGGAAACGCGCGGACGCGGGTCGGTGGTTGGCGGTGGCGGCCCGGTGCTGACGGCGTTTTTGTACGTCTCCGGCTTAAATGGCTGGCACGCCCATCCCGGTTTACGCGCTCACCTGAAGCAGGTGGCGCAGGCCGGCGGCCTGCCGTACCAGCAGGATGCCGTCCACGGCCTGATGAGCGATGCGCGGGTGGTCACTGCGCTGGCCATCCCGGCGGCCATCGTCGGCATTCCCCTGCGCGGCAAACATGCCCCGCTGGAACTGGTGCATCTGGCGGATGTGGCGCACACGCTGGCGCTGCTGCGGGCGGCCGTGGCCGCGCCCCTGCCCGACCTGCGCCGCGGCCGGTAAAACGCGCCCCGGTGGCCATCGCGCTGCCGAATTTTTATCCCGCCGGATCATTTTTTGGAGGAGCAAACTATCGTGCTACACACACTGCATGACGCGCTGCCGGGCCTGGCCCCGGCGCTGGCCAACAATCGCTACATTCATGACCGGGCAGCCCGCTGGCAGGCGCTGGAACGGCTGTTACTGGCTCATGCGCCTTCCGGGGCAGTGGCGCTGCCGGGGGCCATCATGGATGACCTGCTGGCGCTGGTATCCGCCGCCGGGCTGGATCGTCACTTTACCCCCGCCCTGGGTTCCAGCGGCAACTGCGGCCTGTGGTTCGGGGCGGAGAAAGCCGCGCCGGATATTGTCGTGGCCACCCATCTGGATCGGCCGGCGTTTCGCGTGCGTTCTGCGCCCGACGGCCTTTTATACCCCATGTGTTCCATCCGGGTGCCCGCCGGCGGCTACCGCACCGGCGCAAAAGCCCTGCGTTTCGTCGCGGGCCGCCTCAGCGTCAGCGCCACCGGCCGCATTAGCTTTGAGCAGCACGCCGGCCAGGATGTCATCCGCTTTGAAGCGGAGCAGGGCGAACTGGCCTGGTATGATGTGGTGACGATGGCCGTGCCGCCGCAAATGGACGCGGCCGGCATCGTGACGGCCACCGGGCTGGATAACTGCCTGGGCGTGCTGACGGTGCTGGCCGCCGGCATGGTCTTCCAGGCGCTGGAAGCGGCGCTGAAAGCCCAGGACAAACGGCTGCTGCTGGTCTTTACCGATCAGGAGGAGGGCATCCCGGATGCATTCTTCGGGCACGGGGCGGCCCGGCTGACCTTCGCTGTGCCGCAGCCGACGTATGGCTGCATCATCGCGGATGCCCACACCGTGAACGGCGACAGCCTCATTATGGGCCACGGGACAGGGCATGGCACGGTGTCCGCCTGGAGCCGTGGCTCGGTGGTGCCGCCCAATTATATCGCCCTGGCGCTGGCGCTCTCCACGGAGCTGAACGCGCAGCAGCCCGGCAGCGTGCAGATGAACACCGGCTATCTCTCGCGCAGCGATGATATGGTGCTGGGGCGCTGGTCACAAATCCTGGGGATGATCGGCGCACCCATGACCGACGCACACACCGGCCATGAACGCGCCCACATTGATGATCTCGCCGGTGCCATCACCTGGCTGGCGACCTATACCCTGGCCGCGCTGCGGCTGTCGCCGGCCCTCAATGATCGCTTTGCCCTGCATCGTCTGTGAAAGTGTGCCAGGGAATGTTGGCCCCATTTGGTCAGCCGATTGCTTGCCGCGTTGCAACAGGTTCGTTATACTACGGCGCATTATCACCACGTCTTAACCGGCGGCGGTGATATGAATAACCGTTTTTTTGGCAGCAAGGAGATTTTCAATGGTACGTTCCCGGTCTTTGGTGGCGATGCTGGTAGTGGCACTCCTGTCGATTGCCAGCGTCTCGGCGCAGGATGCCCCTCTGCGGATTACTTATGTGGTCAATGGCGTGCTGGGCGATAAGTCCTTCTTCGACTCCGGTCAGCGTGGGATGGATATGGTGATGGATGAATTCGATGCCGAGGTCAACACGGTTGAACTGGGCATTGACCCCGCCAACTGGGAAACCGGCCTCAATGATGCCATGAGCGATGCAGACAGCTACGATATTCTCATCGCCGGCACCTTCCAGATGATCGACTATCTGGCCAGCCGCGCCCACCTGTATCCTGATAAGGTGTTCTTCTTCTACGATGCGCCCATGCCCTACGACAATGCCGAAATTTGCGTGGAAGCCTGTGCCAATGTGTACTCCATCACCTATAACCAGAACGAAGGCTCGTTCCTGGCGGGGGTGTATGCCGCGGCCATGAGTATGCAGGAAATCGACGGCATGAACCCGGAAGTGGTGCTGGGCGCGGTCGGCGGGCAGGATATCCCGGTCATCAATGACTTCATCGTCGGTTACGAACAGGGCGCGTGCCTGGTCAGTGCCGATGCCCAGGTGCTGGTGCAGTATGCCGGCGGCTGGAACGACCCGGCCAAGGGCAAAGAAATCGCCCTGGCGATGTACGAACAGGGTGCCGATCTTGTCTTCCAGATCGCCGGTGGGACGGGCGTGGGCGTGTTTGAAGCCGCGCAGGAACAGGAACGCTTCGCCATCGGTGTCGATTCTGACCAGGCGAGCATCATCCTGGATACGGACCCCGAACAGGCGGAACGCATCCTCACCAGCATGATGAAGAACGTCGATAACTCGCTGTTCCGTGCGGTGGAACTGTACCTGAACGACGAACTGGTGCTGGGCGCAGCCGAAGGCCTGGGCATCGAAGAAGGTGGCGTGGGCCTGGCTGTGAATGACATCTACACCGCCGCCACCCCGCAGAACGTGCAGGATTTGATCGCGGCCGTGCAGGAAGCGGTCATCGCCGGCGATATTGAAGTCATCAGCGCCTTTGGCGAAAATGCCGTGACCGTGGGCATGGGCTGCGCTGAAATGCCGGAAACTGAATTCGATGTCGCGGCTTTCCTGGAAGCGGGCATGTAATCTGATCGTCTGTCAGCCGCCGGGGGTGTTGCAGCCGCCGGCGGCTGCCCTGTACGGAGTAAAATGATGCGGTCTTTTTTAATTGATACCGATACCGCTTCGGATGATGCGGTAGCGATCCTGATGGCGCTGCGCTGGCCGGATGTGGATGTGAAAGCCATCACCATCGTTACCGGCAATATGCCCGTCACCCAGGGGGTAAAAAACGCCCTCTACACCGTCGAACTATGTGGCAAAAATACCCCGGTTTACATCGGTGCGGATAAACCGCTGCTGCGCCCCAATGCCTTCGCCGAGTGGTTCCATGGCCCGGATGGCATGGGCAACCAGAATTATCCCCCCGCCCGCCAGCAGCCCGAACCCGATCATGCGGTGGATGTCATCATTGAGACGGTGAAAGCCAACCCCGGGATTGTGCTGGTCACGCTGGGCCCGCTGACCAATATCGCGCTGGCCGTCAGCCGTGCCCCGGAGATTGCGCCGCTGGTGAGCCGCTGCGTGGTCATGGGCGGGGCCGCCTGCACCGAAGGCAACGTGACCCCGGCCGCCGAATACAATATCTGGATCGACCCGGAGGCGGCGAAGATCGCCTTTCATGCCGGCCTGCCCATTGAGATGGTGGGGTGGGAACACTGTCGTTTTGACAAAGTGTTGAACATGGACGACATCGCCTACATCCGCAGCCTGAATACCCCCCTGGGGCATTTTACGGTGGATTGCAACGAAACGGCCATCGAAGCCTTTTATGTGCAAACCGGCGAGCGTGGCATCGCCCTGCCCGACCCCGTGACCATGGCCATCGCGCTGGATCCGTCGGTAGCGACGCAAACCGCACGCCATTATGTGGATGTGGAAACCATCAGCGAACTCACGCGCGGCCAGACAGTGGTGGATCGGCTGAATGTGGCGGCCAATGAACGCAACCGCGATACCTGGGCTGCGCTGGTGCAGCGCCCGCCCAATGCCTCGGTCGTGTGGGAGGTGGATGCCGCCCGCTGGAAAGAAACCCTGTACCAGACGCTGCGTTAAAGCACCGGGGGGCGGCACTGCGCCCCGGTTCAATAATCCTTTGTTTTTTTAGGACTGTGCCATGCCGCTGTTAGAAGCCCGCCAGATCGTTAAAGTTTACCCGAATGGGGTGCGTGCCAATCAGGATGTGTCTTTCGCCATCGAACAGGGCGAAATTCATGCCATCGTCGGCGAAAATGGCGCGGGCAAATCCACCCTGATGAAAATTCTCTACGGGCTGGAAACACCCACCGCCGGGCAAATCGTCCTGCGCGGCCAGCCCGTTCACATCGATACGCCGCACCGGGCGATTGACCTGGGGATCGGCATGGTGCACCAGAATTTTATGCTGGTGGATTCTTTCACCGTGGCCGAAAATATTGCCCTGGGCCGCGAACCGGGCAACGGGCTGGTGGTCAACCGGGCGCAGGCCATCGCCGATACGCGCCGCCTGTCCGAAACTTACGGGCTGCATGTGGAGCCGACCGCCCGCGTGGAGACGGTGCCGGTGGGGATGCGCCAGCGGGTGGAAATCCTGAAGGCGCTGTACCGCGGCGCGGAAATCCTCATCCTGGACGAACCCACCGCCGTCCTCACCCCCCGCGAAACCAATGATCTGTTCGCCGCCATTCGCAACCTCATCAAAGAGAGGAAAACCGTCATCTTCATCACCCACAAGCTGCGCGAGGTGATCGAAATTTCGGATCGGGTGAGCGTGATGCGTGACTCGCGGATGATCGGCACGGTGACGACGCGCGACACCACCATCCCCGGCCTGGCCCGGATGATGGTCGGGCGCGAGGTGTTCATGGTGGTGGATAAGCCCCCGGTGCAGCGCGGTAAAAGCGTGCTGGCGGTGCGTAACCTCACCTGCGCCAACGAGGCCGGGCGGGCGGTGGTCAATCATGTCTCGTTCAACGTGCACGAGGCGGAAATTCTGGGCATCGCCGGGGTGGAAGGCAACGGGCAAACCGAGCTGGTGGAAACGCTGGCCGGGCTGCGGGCCCCCACGGCCGGGCAGGTGCTGGTGGATGAGCAGCCCATTCACGGGCTGGGGCCGCGCAAAGTGCGCGAAGCCCGCGTGACGCACATCCCCGAAGACCGGCTGACCAATGGCGTGGCCCGCGAGAGCAGCATCGCCGATAACCTGATTGTGGATCGCTATTATCGTGCGCCTTTCGCCAGCGGCGGCCTGCTGAACCCGGCGGCCATCCTCCAGAACGGGCGCAACATGGTGCAGGAATTTGGCATCGTCACCCGCGATGCCGAACAGCCGGTGGGGTCGCTGTCCGGCGGCAATATGCAAAAAGTGATCGTGGCGCGGGAATTTTCGTCGTCGCCCCGGCTGCTGATCGCCGCCCAGCCCACGCGCGGCGTGGATATTGGCGCGATTGAGTTCATCCATCAGCAGCTTGTGAACCGGCGCACGGCCGGGCTGGCCATTTTGCTGGTCAGTGCCGATTTGCAGGAAGTGATGAAATTGTCCGACCGCATCATGGTCATGTATAACGGCGAAGTGGTGGCGATGTTCCGCAACACGCCGGACGTGACCGAAGAAAAACTGGGGCTGTATATGCTCGGCGGCACGCGACAAACGGCCGCAGAAATGGAAGCGCAATCATGAAGATGGGGCGCTCACTGCCGCTGCTGGCCATCGCGCTGGTGGCGGGCCTGCTGATGGTGCTGTTTGTGCTGCTGCGGCTGTTTGCTGCGCCCACGCCGGCTGAATCACTTGAGGCGCTGACGGCCACGCCGGACTGGCAAAATGTGGTGCTGGTGACGGTGCTGGTGGGCATCAGCGTGGTGCTGTTCGTTTACCAGCTCGGGTGGGGGGCGCTGCGCGTGACGGCGACGGTGGCGCTGGCGCTGGCCCTGGGCTACCTGGTGACCATTTTCTTTAACCTGGATACGGCCAATCGCTACATCAGCGGTGAATTCCGGGTGGCGCTC
>JALOOI010000181.1 GCA_025454495.1 Anaerolineae bacterium | reverse complement strand
TCGATGCCAATGTCAATTCCACATACATTCCGGCAGCACCGATGAAAACGCGGTGCCACTTGTTGGGAAGCATCCAGGAGTCGGACACATTGCAATACAAGCAGGGTGTGAACACCAAAAACATGATGCCCATTTTAGAAGCCTTTTTAGAGATAACGCAGCGCTTTCCCCGGGTCAAGGCCTTTGTGGGTGGTGGGGGCCCTAACAAAGAGCAGTATGAAACCTGGCTGAAAGCCCGGCCTGGTGCAGAGCATGTCAAATTTATTGGCGTGGTACCGGATGAAGATTTGCCCGGGCTGTATGCCAGCACAGATATCTTCGTGTCAGCAACACATGGGTATGTGTCCCTCGAGGCCATGGCATCGGGCGCGGCCACCATTCTGGTTAATCATGAACCTCAGACCCATGAATTTGTTGACCACGAGGCAGGCGGGCTCCTTGTTGAAGAAAAGACCCATGCCGTGACTCAGGCACTTGAAATGTTGATTCATGAGCCGGAACGCCGCCAGCGACTGAGCCAGGGAGGGCGGCAGTTTGTCCTGGAAGGCTTTGAGAATCGGCGTGGCACCGAAGAGATGATCGCCTTTTTTGAGCAGGTTCTGCATCATGCTGCCGGGGCCCCGAAGCGCTAAAATACGGGCATAATTTGCTTTCATTGAGCCAAACTGCAATAAAGGGCCCTGCGATGAACAATTCGCCGCGCATCACCATTGCCATCCCCACCTACAACCGCTGCCAGGTGCTGCTGGAATGCCTGCACAGCCTGCAACGGCAGCACCTGGGCGCTTTTGAGTGCTATGTGCTGGATGATGGCGGTTCCACTGATGGCACGCCGGCGGCGGTGCAGGCGCTGGCCGCCACTGACCACCGCTTTCACTATGTGCGGCTGCCGGAGAGTGGCTGTGTGGTGGGGCGCAATACCGGCTTTGCCCGCGGCACCGCCCCCATTCTGCTGACGCTGGATGATGATGTGGAACTGGTGGATGCCGGCACGCTGGATTTTATCCTGGCACAGTTTGCGGCCGATGAGCAGGTGGGGGTGCTGGCGCTCAGTGAGTATTTCCTCAACGATGTGGCCCGCGGCCACCATGTGCCCCTGCCGCCGCTGACGTGGCGCAAAATCCTGAAAGAGACCGGCCTGTACCCGGCCGGGCGCATCAGCCGGTGGGGGTTCATCGGCAGCAAATTTCATACGCTGCCTTACGGCCACATTCACCCGGTGGAACACGTCCGCAGCAGTTCCATGGCCCTGCGCCGCCGCGCCTTTGAGCAGGTGGGCGGCTTTAACCCGGTGTATACCGCCCAGGGCTACGGCTATCGCTACGAAACCGATTTATGCGTGCGCATAGGGCGGGCGGGCTGGAAGATCATCTTCGCGGCCATGTCGCCGCAGAGCTACCACAAAACGGCGGAACGCGCCCGCGGCTGGCAGCGCGGCAGCATTCAGGATTTAACCTATGCCCGCTACACCAATCGCAATAATACTTTCTTCTTCCTCAAAAATTACTGGGATCATCCCCTGCTGGCCCCCATCTTCCTGCTGGTGGATGTGCTCCTTGGCAGCAGCACACAGCCGGGGCTGTACCGCCTGTGGCGGCATTTCCACGCCGACCGGGACGTGATCCGCGCCTGCCTGGCGGGCAAGTGGTGGGGCTGGCGCATGTACTGGCAGCACCGGCGCGATAAACTCGTACCTTGAATAAAGCCCGGCCGGCCTGTTAAATACATCATTCGAGTGGGCCCAATCAGGAGAACTGCCTCATGGCACGGTCTATACGTGCCCGCCTGGGCGATGTCTGGTTCAGCAGCCGCTATCATGCCAGAACGCTGCTGCATCGCTATTATCCCGGCGGTTATGGTTACATGCGTACCCTGCGCCACGTCCAGGACAGCGGCTATACGCCGGCGGATGTCAACCCGCTGTACTATGCCCATGGCGGCTGGGAGGATGCCGGTGCCGGCATTCAGCAGCGGGGCTACCAGTCGTATGAAGAATACGTCGTCCACCAGAAAGAAAAATTTAACCAGATTTTGTATTACCGGGGCGGTTTTCAAAACGCCACCATTGCCCTGTATCGCCGGCAGTTCTACGGTCGCTTTCGGCATCTGTGGCCGTATCTGCCGCGCAATGCCCGCATTCTGTGCGCGGGGGCCCGCCAGGGCACCGAAGTCGAAGTGCTGCGCGACCTGGGCTACCGCCAGGCTTACGGCATTGACCTGAACCCCGGGCCGGACAACCCCTATGTGCAGCCGGGCGATTTTATGCACACCGGGCTGCCGGATGCCAGCCTCGACATGGTGTATACCAACTGCGTCGATCATGCGTTTGATCTGGATCAGTTCTTCCGCGAACACCGGCGCATTGTGAAGCCGGGCGGCTATGTGCTGTACGATATTGTCCTGGGTAAAGGTGGCGGCTTTGAGGCGGCCCGCTGGGACAATGAATGGGCCCTGCTGGAGAAGCTGAAAGGCTTCTTTCCGCAGCTCATCCGGGCGCAGCGGGATGACCCCTGGTTATGGGTGCTGCTGCGGCGCAGCCCGGAACAGGCAGCGAATGATGCATCTGCTGCTCAGTCTTGACCGCTACTACCCCATCGGCGGCGGCATTCAGCAGTATGTGCGCGGCCTGGCGGCCTGGCTGGCGCAGCAGGGGCATACCATCACGATTCTCACCGGCGCACAGGCGGGCCAGCCCGACCGGGAAACGCTGCCGGAAGGCACGCTGATTCGGTCGCCGCTGCTGGGTGAGGCGTTTTCCGCGCCGGAAAAAATGCTGGCGCGCATCCCCGCGCTGACGGCGCTGCTGCGCGAGCTTGCGCCGGAGGTGGTCTACGGCAACAACCACACCTCCCTGGGCATCGTGCCGGCGGCCAGGGCGGCCGGGCTGCCGGTGGCGTACCAGTGTCACGGGTGGGGGGTTTTTTGCCCGCTGAAGATTCGGCTGTGGCGGCCCAACGGCGAATTGTGCTACAACGAGCGCAGCCTGCACCAGTGCAGCCGCTGTGCGCTGCTGCAATCGCCGCCGCCG
Organism: Anaerolineae bacterium; assembly: GCA_025454495.1. Lineage (GTDB taxonomy): Bacteria > Chloroflexota > Anaerolineae > Aggregatilineales > Phototrophicaceae > JALHOR01. The sequence continues at coordinate 6,082 of JALOOI010000181.1, read as the reverse complement.
CGGGTGCAGGGCCGCGGACGCACCCTGCTGAAAACCGCCTGGAAACGCCTCACCTGGGGCCGGCGAATGCGCCGCTACATGCAGCCGCTGGTACAGCGCTACGATCAGTTTCAGGCGACGCTGGAACAGGCGGACGCGCTGATTATGGCCTCGCGGCTGACGGCCGGCATGTTCCGCCGGCCGGCCCACGTCATCCCCTATGGCATGGATTTAACGGTCTTTCGCCCGGTGGATGATACGGCCTTTCGCGCCCGCTTTGGCCTGGGCCGTGCGCCGTATGTGGTGCTCAGCGGGCGCGTGCACCCCACCAAGGGGCATCTGTACGCCATCCGGGCGCTGCAATGGCTGCCGCCGGAAGTGAAGCTGGTCATCGCCGGGGCGACCATCACCTTTGCCGACAGCGATTTTCAGCACAATGCGTATACCGCGCAGCTTGAGGCCGAAATTGCCCGCGTGGGCGGGCCGGAGCGCGTCATCTTCACCGGGATGCTGTATCCCGCTGACCTGGCGCAGGCCTACAGCGGTGCGGTGGCCGGGCTGGTGCCGTCCATCTGGCTGGAATCGTTTGGCTATGTGACGCTGGAAGCCATGGCCTGCGGCACACCCGTGATCGTCACGCGCAACTGTGGCTCCGCTGACCTGGTGCGCGAAGGCGACAACGGCTGCATCATCCCGCGGGAAGATGGCGAGGCGCTGGCGGCCGCCATCCGCCAGATTTTGCCGCAGCGCGAGCAAATGGGGCGGGCGGCCCGGCACAGCGTCGAACAGCAGGCCGACTGGGCCGTGGTGGGGGCGCAAACGCTGGCCATTTTACAGGGGCTGGCCGACCGCGCGGCCCGGAATAAGCCTTCCGCATGATAAAAACAGTGCTGGTGATCGCCCCGGAATATCCTTACCCGTCCGACAATGGTACCCGGCTGGCCCTGGCCGGCAGCCTGGCGCTGCTGCACACCGCCGGCTGGCGCATGGTGCTGGCGATCACCGGAGCCGGGGAGGGCAGTACCCCGCCCGCCCCACCGCCTTTTCCCCTGGAGACGCATTTTATTCGCTATACCAATCGCTTCGTCACCCGCGCCGAGCCGGCCGCCGCCGGCCAGCTTCAGGCGCTCATTGACCGGGAACGCCCGGCCCTGCTGTGGGTGGAATATGCCCATTTTGCGCCGCTGGTGGCCACGCTGAAGACGCACGGGGCACCGATCTGGTTTCGGGCCATCAATTTTGAACTGCTGCACCGCCTGGAAAAAAGCCGCGCCGTGCTGGCCGAGCAGGTGCAGCAGCGCTCACTGAGGCCGGGCTGGCTGCGCGAGCAGGTACGGCTGCTGCGGGTGGCCTATCAGTGGGAGCGCCAGATGCATCACCTGGCCGGGCGCATCTGGTATATTTCGCACCGGGAGCAGCGGCTGCTGCCCCGCCTGTACGGCGGGCAGGCCGTCGCCGGCTGGCTGCCCCCCATCCTGGAACGCCCGGCCCGCGACATTCAGCCGCACGCGCCGCCGCTGCATGTGCTGTATATGGGCAGCCGCTATGACGATTTTCAAAACCGGGCCGGGGCGCTGTACCTGCTGCGGACGCTGGTGCCGGCGGTGAATGCGGCGTTTCCGGGCGAATTTCATTTTCATCTCACCGGCAAATTCGCGCAGCAGTATCTGGGGACGGCCGCCGGGGCGGCCAACATCACCCTGCACGATTATCTGCCCGACCCCGGCACGCTCATCCAGCAGATGGATTTATTCTGCCTGCCGGTGCGCCTGGGCTGGGGGCTAAAGCTGAAGATGCTGGAAGGGCTGGCCGGCGGCCTGCCGGTGATCGGTGCCTGGCAGGTTTTCCGCGGGATTCCGCCGCAGCCAGGGATTTACGCCGCCTGCCGCACCCCGGCGGATTATGTGCGGGCCTTCGGGGAACTGCGCGATGTGACCAGCCGCCGCCGGATGGGTGCCGCTGGCCGCGCGGCCTGTTTGGGCTGGTACGCCGCTGCCCGCCAGGCGGTCTTCGCGGCGCTGGCGGAGGTGCCGCCGGTTGCAATCCACGGTCAAAATCGGGTATAGTCGTGGCGATGAAAAGTTTTTTGTGAACAAAATGGAGTTTAGCACCATGCAGGCAGGGCGCATTGAACAGCCACACCAGGCCGCCAGCGTCCGGGTGGCAGAACCCACCGCCGGCCCGGAAGAAGTCGTCATCCGTGTACGGGCGGCCGGCATCTGCGGCACGGATGTCCACATTTACAAAGGTGAATACGAAGCGGTTTATCCCCTCATCCCCGGTCATGAATTTGCCGGCGAAGTGGCGGCCGTGGGGGCCAGCGTCACCCGCTTTCGCCCCGGCGACCGGGTGACAGCCGACCCCAATATCCCCTGCAACCGGTGCAGCAACTGCCAGCGCAACGAGCCGAACCAGTGTAAGCACCTGGCCGCGGTGGGTGTCACCCGTGATGGCGGCTTTGCCGAATATGTCGTCGTCCATGAAGGGAATGTGTTCCCCATTGGCGCGATCTCGTTCAAAGCCGCCGCGCTGATCGAACCGCTGGCGTGCGTGGTGTGGGGTCTCAAGCAGGTAGAAATTCAGCCCGGTGACAGCAGCCTCATCTTTGGCGCAGGGCCGATGGGCTGTTTGCTGCTCCAGGCCGTGCGCCATGCCGGGGCGGCGCGGGTGGTGCTGGTGGATACCGTGCCCTGGCGGCTGGAACTGGCCGCCCGCCTGGGCGCGACCGAAACGCTGCTGGCGGATGATCGGCTGGAGGCGCGGCTGAAAGCGCTGGAACCGGATGGCTACGACATCGTGACCGATGCCACCGGCGCACCGGCCGTCATCGCGCAGACCTTCGGCTACACCCGCGCCCGTGGCAAAGTGTGGATTTTTGGCGTGGCCCCGCGCGGCAGCCAGGTCAGTTTTCCCCCTTACGAGGTCTTCCGGCGCGATCTACGCATCATCGGCAGTTTTGCCGTCAATCGCACCTTTCCGCAGAGCATCGCCATGATTCAGCAGGGGCTGGTGCAGGTGGAGCCGCTGGTTTCGCACGAGCTGCCGCTGAGTGAGTTCGCCCGCGGGTTCGAGCTGGCGCAGCATGACCCCGGCCGCATGAAGATTCAATTTCAGGTGTAGTGTGCTGCGCCCGCTGGTACGCCCGCTGCTGCTGCTGCCCGCCCTGCTGAGCCTGCTGATTATGCTGGCGCTGTGGCACGGTCAGCAGCAGGGCACCGACCACGCTGCCCTGGCCGGGCTTGGCCCCTGTGCCGGCCAGCACCCGGCGGCGCTGTGCTGGCAGGGCATTTTACCGGGCACGACGACGCTGGCCGAAGCCCGGCAGCGCGTGCTGGCGGCCGGTTATCAGGCGGGGATCGTCAATACCACGCTGCACCTGGAATATTTCTATGCCGACGGCCTGAATCCCGGCTGTGTTAAAATCGGCTATCGCAACGGCGGCAGCATCGCTACCTCCCTGCGGCTGCACTGCTTCACCGCCCTCACCACCGGCGATGTCCTGCGGCATCTGGGCCCGCCGCAATCCGTCATCTACCAGTATTCCACCTACGGCGATACCGTGTACCTGACTTTTGCGCCGGATGGCTGGCTGAACGGGCTGGCGATGGTGGTCAATACCGGCTGGGAATCGGTTTACAGCGGTGTCTTTGCGGTGGATATTTTCGACGGGCAGCAGCGGCGCAGCCGTGGCACCATCCGGGCGGCGTGGCAGGGACTGGTACCGCTGTGGCGCTACTGCCAGCTTCAGCCGGTCTTCCCGCGCTGCGCCTGAAGCCATCATCCACGTTCCCCAGGCACAGGAGACACCTGCCATGCAGATCACTGTTCCCCACCACGTCCGGCCAATGAGCGCGGCACCGCTGCGCTTCAGCGGCAGCCGGGGTGAATTTTTCGCGGTAGACATTTTACAGCCGGATGTGGTGCGCGTGCGGCATTATCCGCAGGGCACGCCCCGGCTGGATCGTACCTGGCTGGTGGTGGGGGCCGATGGCGATACCCCCCGCGAAGGCCGCCCGCGCGATGACCTGTCGCCCTTCCCGCTGCCGGCCTTTCGCCAGCAGCAGGCCGGGGATGCCCTGCACATCGAAACCGACGCGCTGCGGCTGACCATCCACACCGATGATTTTCGGCTGGAATGGGCCACGCTGGCCGGCGACGTGTTCGCGGCGGATTTGCCGGGGCGGGCGTATAGCTATGATCGCGCCGGGCAGAGCGTTTTTCATTATCTGCGGCGGCGCACGGATGAACTGTATTATGGCTTTGGCGAAAAATCTGGCCCGCTGAACAAATACGGCCGGCGGCTGCGGATGTTCAATGTGGATGCCCTGGGTTACAACGCCGAAACCAGCGACCCGCTGTACAAGCATATCCCCTTTTACATCACTTTCATCCCGGCGCTTCAGGTGGCCTACGGGCTGTTTTACGACAATCTGGCCACCACCACGTTTGATATGGGCGCGGAGATTGATGCCTTCTGGGGCTACTATCGCAGTTATGCAGCGGCCGGCGGCGACCTGGATTATTATCTGCTGTTCGGGCCCACCTTCGCCGCGGTGATCGAAAAATACACCGCGCTGACGGGCCGCCCGGCCCTGCTGCCACGTTATGCCCTGGGCTACCTGGGATCGACCATGAGCTACACCGAAGCCCCGGACGCGCAGGCGCGGCTGAAGCAGTTTGTGGCGCTGTGCCAGCAGCACGATATTCCCTGCGACCTGTTCCACCTCTCCTCCGGTTACACCACCGATGCCGACGGCCGGCGTTTCGTCTTCACCTGGAATCGCCAGCGCGTGCCCGATCCGCCGGCTATGGCGGGGCATTTTCATCAGGCCGGCATCCGCCTGGCCGCCAACATCAAGCCCTACCTGCTGACGACGCACCCGGATTATGCCGCCGTCAGCGCGGCAGGGGGCTTGATCCAGTCAGCGGATGACGATCAACCGGAGGCGGGCAGCTTCTGGAGTGGCGGGGCGTTTGAGCGCGGCCAGGGCGGCTATGTGGATTTCACCGCGCCGGCCGGGTATGGCTGGTGGCAGGAACGCCTGCAAACGCAACTGCTGGCCTATGGCATTGATGCACCGTGGAACGATAACAACGAATACACCCTGCACGATGACGCAGCCCGCTGTGCCGGCTTCGGCCGGCCGATCCCGGTGGGGCTGGTGCGCCCGCTGCAAACGCTGCTGATGGCCCGCGCCTCCTACGAAGCCACCCGCGACCACGCGCCGCAGCAGCGCCCCTTCGTCCTCACCCGCGCCGGCGCGCCAGGCATTCAGCGTTATGCTCAAACGTGGTCGGGCGATAATGAAACGTCGTGGCACACGCTGCGCTACAACACGCCCATGGGCCTGGGCATGGGCCTTTCCGGTGTGCCCAATTACGGCCACGATGTCGGCGGCTTCTTTGGGCCGGCCCCCGATGCCGAATTGTTCGTGCGCTGGGTGCAGGCGGGGGTCTTTCACCCGCGCTTCACCATCCATTCGTGGAACACCGACGGCACAGTGAATGAACCGTGGATGCATCCTGAAGTGCTGCCCATCGTGCGCCACTGGATGCACTTCCGTATGCGCCTGCTGCCGCTGCTGTACAGCCTGATGTTTGAAGCCCACCAGACCGGGCACCCCATCATCCGCCCCACGGTGTATCACTTCCCGCAGGATGCCCGCTGCCACAACGAATCATTCGATTTTATGGTCGGTGAGCATCTGCTGGTTGCGCCGGTGTATACGCCGGGGGCCCGCACGCACCGGGGCGTGGTATCGCGGGGGCAGCACCGCCGACATTGCCGCCCCGCTGGAACAGATTCCGCTGCTGGTGCGGGCCGGCGGGCTGCTGCCCCTGGGCCGGGTGATGCGCTTCTGCGGGGCACAGCCGGATGACGAGCGCGAGATACTGGCGTTTCCGGCGCTGGGCGACAGCCACCTGCGCCTGGTGGAGGATGATGGCCTGAGCCTGGATTATCAACAGGGAGGCTATACCACCGTGGACGTGGTGATGAACGCCGGCCGCGAGGCCCTCACCCTGACGGCCCGGCGCAGCCATGCCGGGTATGCGCTGCCGTATGCTCGCCTGCGGGTGCGGCTGCCCGCCGGCGAAAAACGCC
>JALOOI010000017.1 GCA_025454495.1 Anaerolineae bacterium | reverse complement strand
GTTTGCGCCGGTACGTCATGTGGTGCTGCGTGACGCGCTCCATGGGGTGGTTGCCGGGGTTAATGCGGACGTGCGAGGCAATCGACACGAATTTGCCCACATCGGTATAGATGATCTGGTTATCGCCGGCGGTATAGCTGTAATCGCCAAAGGTGGATTCCACCAGGCTGCTGTTCGCGCCGATCTCCGTCCACGCGCCAATTTCGCTGCGGACGATGAGCGTTTGCGGATGAATATACGGCTGTTCGCCCAGGATCACCGGGGCCGGCAGCGGGCCGGCGGCGGCGAAAAGATCATAATACGGCATGGCGGCTTACTCCTGGGCGGCGTGCAGTTCGCGCTGCATCTGGCCAAAAATGGCGCTGTCGCGGTAGATGGGCACGCCCCGGCGCAGCGTGCCGCGCACGCGGGGATGGGCCCCGCCGGTCTCCACCAGCACCAGATCGGCCGCACAGCCCACCGCCAGCCGCCCGCGATCGGTCAGGCCCATGGCTTCGGCCGGGTTCTGGCTGACCAGTTTCAGGCTCTCGTGCAGCGGCCGCACGCCCAGGTCGGCCAGCAGGAAGGCCGCGTGCAGCATGGCCGCCGGGAAATAATCCGTCGCCAGAATATCCACCAGGCCCAGGCGCACGGCTTCGCGGGCGCTGAGGTTGTTGCCGGTGGATGCGCCGCGGTAAGCATTGGGCGCACCCATGATGACGTGCATCCCGTGGCGGCGGGCGGCCTGCGCGGCGGCGTGCGTCACCGGAAATTCGCTGATGCTCACGCCCATGGCCTGCTCATCGTCCACTTTCTGCGCCGTATCATCATCGTGCGAGGCCACCGGGATACCATACTGCCGCGCCACCTGCACCACCTGGCGGACGATGTTCCAGTCACGCTCATGGGTCACTTTGTCTTCGATGGCGTTTTCGATGCGTTTCAGCACATCCGCGCCGACCTTTTCGGGGTCAAAGCCCAGCCAGCGCGTCATGAAGGCGACGTATTTTTCCACATCGGTATACTGCCCCTGCCCCGGCGTATGATCCATGACCGACACCAGATGCACCAGGCCTTCATGCAGCAGCGCCTCCAGGATGGGGGCGGTATCCGGGTTGGTCATCTCGAAGCGGGCATGAATCCGCATATCGACCAGCAGTTCAGCGCGGCGGGCATGGATGACGCGGATGATCTCCTGAGCTTTTTCCTGCGAGCGCAGGTCATTTTGCCGCCAGGCAAACGAAACGGCCGCATAAGCGGTGGTGATGCCGGCCGCCGCCAGGCGCTTATCCAGTTCATACAGCGCCAGTTCCACCGGGAACCATGCGCCCGGCCGCGGCTCAATATCGCGTTCCAGCATATCGCCGTGCAGGTCAATGAGGCCGGGGATCACCGTCAGCCCCGGAATGCTGATGCCGCGCTCCGGGGCGCTGCCTTCGATGATGGCGGCAATATGCCCATCCTCCACCCGCAGCGAACCATGTTCCAGGATGCCGTCTGGCAGCACCAGCCGCACATCATTCAACCACATGCTCCACCTCCATCTGCGCCGGGTCGGCCGTGCCGGCCAGCTTAATTTCACCATCCAGTAAAGGCCGCACTTCCTGCGGGTAATGAAACACCCCGATCATGGCCACGCCCTGCGCTTTCAACTGCGCCAGGCGTTCCGTCAGCGAGGCACGGGCGGCCGCGTCCAGCGAGGCCGTCGGTTCATCCAGCAGCAGCAGCCGGCAGGGATGCACCAGCGCCCGCGCCAGGTTCACCCGCTGCTGTTCGCCGCCGGAAAACGTGGCCGGGTAAGCCGACCAGAGGGCCGGCTTCAGCCCGAAGGTGGCCAGCATGGCTTCGGCCCGGGGCAGCGCTTCGGACCAGGGGCAGCCGGCGGCCAGCAGCGGCTCCGCCACCAGTTCGCGGGCGCTCACCCGCGGGCGCGGGCGCAGGAACTGCGTCACGAAACCCAGTTCTTCGCGCCGCAGCAGCGCCATATCCACATCGGCGGCCCGCGCCAGGTCAATGGGGCCCCGGCGCGAGGCATACCAGGCGCGGCCGGCGGCCGGGCGATAGGTGCGGTACAGGCAGCGCAGCAGCGTCGATTTGCCCATGCCGTTGGGGCCGCTCACCAGCAGAAACTGCCCCGCCTCCAGCGTGAAATGCAGGTCAGCAAAGACGGCAATTTCGCGCTGAAGATGGTCAATGTAAAAGCGTTTGCTGTAATGCTCAACGTGGAGCAGGCTCATAGCGGCGGCCTCATAATTTGGCGTGAACAAGCTGCTGCGTGTAAGCGTCCTGCGGGTCTTCCAGCACCTGGTCGGTCAGCCCGGTTTCCACCACGCGCCCGTGCCGCATGACGATCACCCGGTCGGCCAGCGTGCGGATCACCCCCAGGTCATGGGAGACAATGACGATGGCCAGGTGCAGCTCACGCTGAAGGCGTTTGAGCGTATCCAGCACCATGGCCTGCACAGACACATCCAGCCCCGTGGTGGGTTCATCCAGCAGCAGCAGGCGCGGCCGCAGGGCGATGGCGCGGGCAAGCTGCACCCGCTGCTGCATCCCGCCGGATAAAATGCGCGGCGGGTCATCCATGCGGTCTAACGGAAATTCCGAAGTCGCCAGGGACGCACGGGCGGCCGCCCGCAGGGTGCTGTAACGCCGTTCCCCGGTGATGAGCAGGCGCTCTGCCACGTTGCCGCTGCTGGTGTAGCGCATTCGCAGGCCCAGATGCGGATTCTGGTACACAATGCCGATGTGCAAAATTTGCACTTCGCGCTGCTGGAAGCGCTCCAGCCGCAGCAGATTTTGCCCCTGCCAGCCGGGCAGTTCCAGCGTGTACGTGCCCGCATCGGCCGGCTCCTCCAGGTTCAGCAGGCGCAGCACCGACGATTTGCCCGACCCCGATTCGCCCACCACCCCCAGGACTTCGCCAGGGTACACCTCCAGCGAGACATCCTGCACGGCGGTGATGCGCCCGTAGTGCTTCACCAGTCCCTGCGCCCGCAGCAGCGGCGGCGTGGCCACCAGGCGCGGCGGATCATTCGGGACGAACCGGTGGTTTGAGATAGCCGTCATGGTAGAAATTCCCCTGATCGTCATAATAGGTGGCACCGGGCGCGGTGCCGGCGGTGATTTTTTGCTGATAGCCACTGTCCGAAAGCTCATACCCGGCGCTGCCATCGGCCAGCGGCAGCTCGTTCATGAATTTGTGCTGTACGCCGGTGTGGCGGCAGCGCCAGTCCCGCTGGTCTTCCACCTGGAACGGCACATCGGTAAATTCCAGCGGATACACATCGGTATAGGGCGGCACGGCGTACAGGCGTTTTTCGCGGCCGGCCGCCAGCAGCGTGAGGTGCGCCGCCTGGTGCAGCTTGGGCGTGTCCCACCGCGGGATGGGGCTGGGGCTGATGACGTAGCGGCCGTTCACCAGCGAAGGGTAACTGGCCCCCTGAAGATACTGCCGGTAGCGCACAAGCTGTTCGTACAGCACCAGCCACATTTGCCCGTAATCCGCATCGGCGTGCATCTGGTGGGCGCGGGAACTATCGGACTGGACGGCCCGCAGCGGCTCAGGGTCGGGCACCTGGAGGACGAGCGTTTGATACTCACGCAGGATTTCCTCCGGGATGCGGTGGCGGCTTTGCAGGATGGTCGCCTGGAGCGCGTCGGTGGTGGTGGCTGCGCCGGACATGCGGGTGATGAAGCGGCGCAAATTGGCCGCATTGACCGAATCATCCGCGCCCTGGTCAATCACTTTGACCACGCTCTGCGGCCCCACCAGGGCCAGCGACACCTGCAGGCCGCCGGTGCCCCAGCCGCGGGCGATGGGCAGTTCACGGCTGGCATAGGGCACCTGGTAGCCGGGAATGGCGATGGCCTTCAGCGTGCGGCGGCGCAGTTCGCGCCGGGCGAAGGCATCCAGAAAGGCATAACTGTAATCGGCGCGGGGGGTGGCCAGCGCCGCCAGGGTGCTGTGGCTCATGGGGTGGCCTGCTTCATGGGCTGTGCTGCCGCCGGCTGCGCCGGTTGATCGGCAGAATAAAACGTGGCGATCACTTTGCGTAAATTGTCCAGGCTGCTGGCAAAAGTGACGTAATGCGGCAGCTTAAAGTGAATGCAAAAGCCAGAGGCCTCCACCGGCTCGGTGTGGTACAGCACAAATTCTTCGGTGTGGGCCGGGTGCGGTTCGGGCTGGTTCATCTCCATATCCAGCGTGGAAGCGGCGATCACTTTCACCTCATTCCAGCCCAGGGTGGCAGCGAAACCGATGGTGAGGCCGGGAGCTTCTTTGCTGCCGCCGGAGGTAACGACTTCCGCCTGGCTGACGCGCACGCGCCCGGCACTGAAAGCCGCGCCGGTGATGGGGTGCGTCACCTGCACTTCGGCGTGGCCCAGCCGCAGTTCATTCACAGTGGGATGGATGAGGCCGTAACCGCGCATACTGGCATAGCCCAGGGACAGAATGCCGCCTGTATCCGCCCGGGCCAGGGCCTGCAGGCGATGCGCCCGCGGGGCCGGGAACAGCACATTATCGGCCGTAATATCCGGCAGATCGGCCGGCTCTAACGGCGGCTGTGGCGGCAGCGGCGGCATCAACTGCTGGCCGCGCTGCCAGTCCGCCACGGCCGGGTAAGTCGCCGGCGCAGGGTCGGCCGCCAGCGCAACCGGGGCCGTCTCTGCCGGGGCCGTGCCATCCAGCACATCCAGGCGCAGCAGGCGATGGCTGTAATCCAGCGTGGGGCCCAGAATTTGCCCGCCGGGAATATCTTTAAAGGCGGCAGAAATGCGCCGCACCGTGAGCATGGTTGCCGGTGTCACCGGCTGCGCGTAGGCCAGGCGCGGCTGCGTGGAACGATAGGCCCGCAGCAGCAGCACGGCCTCGTACAGGTCGCCGCCGGTCTGGGCCAGGGCCAGCGCGGCCAGTTCCGGGGCATACAGCGAGCCTTCGCCCATCACCCGGTCGATTAAATACGGCAGTTGTTGCTCAATGGCCCGCACCAGTTCCAGCGTTAGCGGGCCGTTCAGGTGCCGGTAAAGCTGTTCTGCCTGCTGGATGGCTTCTTCGCCACCTTTGGCTGCCACATACACAGGTCACATCCCTTCACAGCGCGTCCACATGCAGGCGGGTGCTGCGCGGCAGCCCCACCACCTGCAAGCCGTCCACCAGAAACACATCCCAGCCGGTGGGAAAAGGCGACCGGGCCCGCAGCGACCACAGTTCCGGCGCAGCAGCCACCTGGCAGCGCTGTTCGCCGGGGATGCCGGGGCCGGTCAGCCGCAGGGCCGCGCCGCTGTGCAGCCGGCAGCCGATGATGAGCGTGGCCGCGTCATCCGGGTACAGCATACTGCCGACGGCCGCCAGGGCAATATCCGCCAGCGCGGCCGCGTCCACCTGCGGGTAAAAATGATAGGCGGCCCGATCCGGCGGCAGCCGCCGCGCCCCGCTGCGGGCCAGCAGGGCCGCCAGGGCCGCATCCGGCGTATAATACGTCGTCTCCAGATCGAGCAGCGCTTCGCCAATGCCGGCCAGCGCATCGCCGGCGGGCAGGGTTGCCGTGCGCCCCGGATAGCTGAGCGCCCACATGAGCGCCAGGAACGTGTCGCGCTGGCGGGCTTCAGCGGGGGTAAACGCCGGGTGCGTCATCAAAACGTCTCCATGTCGATGCGGGTGGCTTCCACTTTTTGCAGCAGCGTGGCATCGGCGGCGGCCTGCTGCTGCGCCTGCGCGTGCAGGAACGCGGTGATCGTGTCGGTGGCGATGCCGGCCCGCAGGGCCGCTTCCAGCAGAGCGATGGCCAGCGCCTGCACCAGATCGCGCCCGGTACACAGCGCATACCCCGGCACCCCGCCGGCAATTTCGACCTGCGCCTCGCTCACCAGCACCTCGCCCAGGTGGAACAGGGTGCCAGCGGCGCTGTCGGTGTAAGGCAGCATCACCAGCCCGGTACGATTGCTGAGGACGCGCACCTCCCCCAGGTGCGGCAGCAGCGCTTCCGCCAGGTCTTTCACGGCCTCCGCCGGGGCATGGGTGAGCAGGGTAAGGGCTGCGCCGTGTGGCAAAGGGGTTTCAGTCACGGCCAGAACTCCTGGGTGGCAGACAATAAAACCGGCAGGAACACCGGGGGGTCGAAAAGCAGGGCCGCCTGCACGGGCGGCCCTGCTTTCATTTTACACCATGGTCAGGCTTGACCGCTGCAATTAGCGGGCACGCAGGTCGATGTTCAGCAGGCTGGCAATGTCGCGCAGGCTGTTGTAAATGGCATCGATGGATTCCACACCGGCGTTTTCGGTGGGGTCAACATAGTAGCGTTCCAGTTCGTCGATCAGGTCCTGGTTATCGGCGATGGCCAGCAGCGCATCCTTGACGGCCGTCTTGAAGGATTCAGGATAATCGGCGCGGATGGCAAACGGGGTTTCCGGGATCAGCGGCGACTGGTGGAAGACCACGATGCTGCCATCCGGGCATTCATCGTACATAGCCTGAATTTCTTCGGCGGTCATGGCTTCCAGGTAGGGCCATTCTTCGGCGGTGGCGGGGCCGTCGATGTTCATATCGGTGTAGCCGCACAGATTTTCAATCGCGCCTTCGTCGGCCTGGGCCGGCAGGTTGGCATCGAAGGTGGCAGCGGCTTCAACGGTATCATTGGCGACAGCCAGCACGGCCGACGGGTGGTTGCCGGCGAACTGCACGCTGGCAAATTCTTCGATCTGCGCCGGGTCGGTGAATTCCTGGTTCAGCAGGATGTCGGTGGCGGGCACCAGGTAGCCGCTGGTGGAAGCCGGGTCGGTGAAGGCGAAGCTGCGGCCGGCCAGATCGGCAATGCTGGTGATGCCGGAGCCTTTTTTGGTGAACATCAGGCTGAAGTAACCGGGCACTTCGTCTTTATCCACGATCACTTCATAGTTCGCCACGGCGATGGCTTCGGCATTGGCCACTTCGGCGGCCAGCACATAGGAGAAGGGGCCCACTTCCATGGCATCGGCGCGGTTGGCGGCCATGGCTTCGATGACGCTGTTGTAGCTGGTGCCGGTGATGAGCACGGTACGCACGCCCAGGGTTTCTTCCAGGTAGGCCCGCAGCGGTTCCACGGCGGCCAGCGCTTCGGCCACGTTATCGCCGGGGTACACACCAATAATGAAGGTTTCCGGCCAGCCGGTACGGTCAACTTCGGCATCCTGCGCGGCGACGAAGGTGAAGCTGAGGGCGGCCAGGATGAGGCTCAAGAACAGAACGGCGACTTTCTTCATTTTCCTGTTGCTCCTTGAGAATGTTTTTCGATGACGTTACCCGCGGACAAAACAGCCGGCCGGCCGCCTTAAATAAAGCGCTGGCGCAGCGAACTACTGAAACGATCAATGATCGTGACAGCCACAACCATAACCAGGGCGGCCCCCAGCACCTTGTCGTAATCGCTGGTGCCGGTGTACTTGAACAACAGGAAGCCCACCCCGCCCGCGCCCACATAGCCCAGAATGGTGGCATGGCGCACGTTGGATTCAAAGTAGATGATGGAATAGGAGATGAACAGCGGGATCGCCTGGGGCATCACCGCGTAGACGAAGGTTTGCAGCCCGGTGGAGCCGGTGGCCCGCACGGCGTTCACCTGTGCCGGGTCGATCTGTTCGATGGCCTCGGCAAAGACCCGGGTGAGCGACCCCACCGAGCCAAACGCCAGCGCCAGCACGCCGGTGAAGGGCCCCAGCCCCACCGCCGCCACGAACAGCAGCGCGTACACCAGTTCCGGGATGGAACGCATGAAATTGAGGATCAGCCGCGTGCCCTGGTACAGCGCCGGGTGCGGCGAGGTGTTGCGGGCCGCCAGCAGCGAGGTCGGCAGCGCCATCAGCACTGCGCCCAGGGTGCCGATGATGGCCATCTGGATCGTTTCAAAGATGGAGCTGACGATGGGCAGCCAGCCAATTTGCAGCTCATTCTCGCCGATCATGAGGGTGCTGCGCTCAATGGTGAAAGCGGCTACCGGCGCACCCAGGACGGTGATTTCCACATTCCGCACGCGATCAACTTCAAATTCCGGCGGCAGCATTCGCCCGATCAAATTGCCCATGGCAATGAACGGATCGAAAATGGAGGTGACGCGGTTGGTTTCGCCGGGGCCCACGCCGGCCAGGCTCCAGCCCAGGATGCCCAGGACAACCAGCAGGATGGCCAGGGTACGCGGGGTGATGGCCGGCAGCGGTCGCAGTAACTGCGCCCGGATTTCATCCGGTGTGGCCGGCTTCACTTTGGGTTTGTCTTCGGCACGTTTTAACGTTACAGGCTGATCCACAGGCTAACTCCACGCCACGCTAAGCGGTCGCCACTTCGGCTTCGTCGTCTTCAATGGTATGCACAGGCTTGATCTGATGATCGAAGCGATAAATGCGATCCAGCACGGCATCGGTCAGCCCTTCCGGGCGGCCGTCGTATTCCACTTTGCCGCGGGCGATGCCGATGATGCGATCCGCGAAGCGCCTCGCCAGATCCACCTGGTGAATGTTAATCAGCGTCAGCACGCCAATTTCGCGGGCCACGCGGCTGAGGTCGCTCATCACCTGCACGGAGAGTTCGGGGTCAAGGCTGGCGACGGGTTCATCCGCCAGGATAATTTTGGGTTCCTGGGAGATGGCGCGGGCGATGGCCACGCGCTGTTTTTCGCCGCCGGATAATTTGTCCGCCCGGTTGCGGGCACGGTGCAGCAGCCCCACGCGCTCCAGGTTTTGCAGGGCAATCTGGCGATGGCCGGCATCGAAGTAGCCCAGCAGGCTGCGCCAGCCGGTGTTATAGCCCAGGCGGCCGGTCAGCACATTGGTGATGGCGGGCAGCCGTTCCACCAGGTTGTATTCCTGCCAGATGAAGCCAATGTAACGCCGCGCCAGGCGTAATTGCGTGGCATTCATCCCGGTGATGTCGTCGCCATCCAGCACAATGTGGCCGGCGGTGGGGCTTTGCAGGCCGTTGATGCAGCGCAGCAGGGTCGATTTGCCCGCCCCGGAGCGCCCCACAATGGCGATGATCTCACCCCGGCCGGCGCTGAGGCTGATGGATTTCAGCGCTTCGACACCGTTGGGGAAGACAACCCGTAAATCTTTCACTTCCAGCATGATTTTTTCCGGTCTATCGCTTTGACAGAGAAGGCGTTGGCACACCAGAACAAAGCGTAAACCGGAAAAATTATGATTGCAGAGGATTTTTATTTACGATCTGACGGTATTTTCATTAAGCGTCAGCCAACAAACCAGGTAGTTTTTACCCGGAGGCTTTACACCGGCATAAAAATCGGCGCAGCGGCATAATCTGCGGTTGATAATCCCAGCAGGGCCGCCAGCGTGGGCGCGACCTGCACCGCGGCGGCGGTGGCACAGTGGCCGGGGGGCACCCGCGGCCCGGCGAACAGCGCAAAGCGATCATCCCCCGGTGCGCCGGGGCGCAGCCCGTGGCTGGAGATCATGGCGGGCGGGCCGCTGTGGGCCGTGCTGCCGGCCGGCGCATCCTCAAACGCCACCTGCTGCGGGGCGACGAAGGTGTGCAGGCGCTGGCGCAGTTCGGGCGGCAGGCAGGTATTGGGGTACGGCTGCACGCCATAAGGAGCCAGCGCGGCCGTCAGCGCGGCGTGCTGTGCGGCCTCGTCGCACAGCGCCAGCAAAAAGCTGCCTTCGCACAGCATGGTCAGGCCAGGATAAATGTTGCGCGGGTACAGCGCGGTGGCGATGGGGCTGTGGCCATGATCGCTGAGGACGGCCACATGCCACTGCGCCAGCACGCCGGCCGCGGCCAGCCGCTGAAGGATTTTGCCCACCGCCAGATCGGCCTGCTCCAACGCCCACTGTGCCAGCCCGCTGCGATAGCCGGTATCGTGCTGGAACGAATCGGTGATGAGGAATTCCGTCAGGATGAGGTCAGGCGCAGCGGCGGCCGTGGCCACCGCCCCCACCCGGTCGGCCATCCAGTGATCGGCCACCAGCCCGAAGAAGGGCTTATAAGCGTCCGGGAAGGTGTCAAACACCGGTTGATCGGGCGTGAGGCCGGCCTGCTGGCACATCTCCCGGAAGCGCTCACCGGGATCGTGGCGGGCGGCCCGCAGCAGGCCCGGTGAGGCGGGCTGTGGTTCGGCATCGCGCCCGCGCTGGATGGTTTCGCCGGCCCACCAGGGCGCTTTGAACAGCGTGGTATCTTCCGGGCGCACCATGCCAAAGCCCAGGCACGCGACATCCAGCCCGGCTGCGGTGGCGCGGGCGGGCAGCGTGGGCACGCGCACATCGTCCGGCGTGGCGTAGCGGAACGTGTCGCCCTCCAGCAGATAATTGGCATACACCCCGCTGACATCGGCCGTTGCGCCGGTGAGGATGGAGGTACGCCCCGGCAGCGATACGCCGATCACTTCGGCGTGCAGGTTGTGAACGCGAAAACCCCGTTCCGCCAGCCCGCGCAGGTGTGGCAGCCGGGCCGCGCTCAGGGCGTAATCTTCGGCAGAGATGCCATCAATCATGATGACCAGCAATTTATTGTGCGCCATATCGACCATCTGGTATAGTGTATGAATAAACGTGCGGTACCCCATTTAATCACGGGTAATTTAACATAAAACCCTGTTCGGGTTAACGTTTCAGATAGCGGACACTCCGCCGGCGGTGTGGTATGCTCTGTTAGCAGCCATGCCGCGGGCACACCTGGCGAAAGGCAACCCTGACATGCACTTTACCCTGACCCTCCCCCCCTGGGCCGTTGCCGAAAATGAGCGCCTGCCGGCCCTCCTGCCGACGCTGGAAGACCGCATGGCGGCGGTGGTACACTTCTCCCGGTTGAATATCGAGCAGCAGACCGGCGGGCCCTTCGCGGCCGGGGTTTTTGAGCGCGATACCGGCCGGCGGGTGGTGATCGGCGTGAACCGGGTGATGGCGGCCAACTGTTCCTCGGCCCATGCCGAAGTGATGACGCTCTCGCTGGCGCAGCAGCTTCTGGGCACCTATGACCTGGGCGGGCCCGGAATGCCGGCCTATCAACTGGTGGTCAACTGGCGGCCCTGCGTGATGTGCTATGGCGCGGTGCTGTGGTCGGGCATTCGCTCGCTGGTCATCGCCGGCAGCGGGCCGGAACTGGAGCAGATCACCGGGTTTGACGAGGGGCCCATCCACCCGGACTGGCGCGGTGAACTGGAACGGCGCGGCATTGAAGTGATTGACCACGTGCTGACCGAAGCGGCGCTGGCGGTGTACCGGCAGTTCGCCACCAGCGGCGCAACCGTGTATAACGGGCGCGGCGGTACCACCCCGCCCGGTGCCTGAACCACCCTGCTGTGTGTCTTTTCCGTCCGTTAGCAGATGCCGGTGATTGTGGTTATGAGTGTTCATCCAGAATGGGATAACCCCGAAAAGACCATCATCCGCCATATTTTTAGTGGCAACTGGACCATTGACGAAATTCGCCGTTCAGCAGCCGAAGCCTGGCAAATGATGCGTACCGTCGAGCATCCGGTTCACGCTATCCTGGACATGAGCCAGGTGAACACGCTGCCTTCCGGCGGCGTGCTGGCCCAGGCCAACCGCATCGCCACGCACCGCCCGCCGAATGCCGGGGCCATTGTGATTGTGTCGCGCAGTGAATTTATTGTGTCGCTGGCCAATGCTTTTAGCAGCATTTACGGGCGTGTGCATTTCAACCTGCGCTTTAAAGTGGTAAAAACGCTGGATGAAGCCCGCTATTTTTTGCAGGATGTGGTGTTATAGCCTGCCCCGCCCCCGCACCGCTGACCGGGGGCCGGGGCGGGCGGTTTTCAGGCAGTGACGGGTTCCGCCGGATATTCAATCTCGACCAGTTTACCCATGATGGTTTGCAGGGTGGCCGGGCCATCCACGTCCACGGTGATGGTCTTCTCCGGCACGCTGCCCTGAATGAAGGTGACACCGGTCAGGCCGGCCAGCTCATTCTTGATGGTATTCACGCAGCCATTGCAGCCAATATTGTTGATTTTGAGCGTCTGTTGCATGGTATCCTCCGGGCGCTGCATGGCAGCGGGCCCCTGCTGAACAACGATCCATAAACCTCTGAATGGTTAGAAGGGCCGCTGCCGCCAATTCTTACACCGGCAGCGCGGCCAGTTCGGCCAGCACATCGGGGCTGGTTTCGGCGGCCCGCAGCCGTTGCAGCCGGGGGCGGCTGTCCGGCCCGGCAAGCTGCCACAGGGCCCAGGCCGCATGAGCGCGAATGAGGGGCGCGGCATCGTCCAGCAGCGCGGCCAGCAGCGGGATAAGGCGCGGGTCGCGGCTGTTGCCGGCGGCCACGCAGGCATTGCGCACCAGGCGTTCCCGTTTGATGCGGAACACCGGCGACCCGGCGAAACGCTGTGCAAAACCGGCCGCGTCCAGCGTCAGCAGGTCGGCCAGCGGCGGGGCCGCCCGTTCCACCGTGCCCGGCGCGAACACAGCTTCGGCCGTGGCCGGGGCAAAGCGCTGGAACGGGCACACCGTCTGGCAATCATCACAGCCAAAAACCCGGTTGCCGAAGTGCGGGCGCAGGTCAGCGGGAATGCTGCCCTTATTTTCGATGGTGTGATAGCTGATGCAGCGGCGGGCATCCAGCACATAGGGCTGTGGAAAAGCGTCCGTGGGGCACGCGGCTAAACAGCGGGTGCAGCGGCCGCACAGCGTTTCCCGGTGCGGCACATCATAAGTATCAAAAGGCAGCGTGAGCAAAATTTCGCCCAGGAAAAAATAACTGCCCCGCCGGGGATGGATGAGCATGGTATTTTTGCCAATGAAGCCCATCCCCGCCTGCTGCGCGTGGCTGCGCTCCAGAATGGCCCCGGTATCCACGTAAACGCGCTCATGCAGGGTGCCGCCGGCGGCCGTCCGCAGCCAGTCCGCCAGGTGTTCCAGCCGTGGCAGCAGCCAGTCATGGTAATCCAGCCCCCAGGCATAGGCGGCGATGCGCCCGCGGGCGGGTTCCGCCAGAATGGACTCCGGCAGTTGATGGTGATAATCCAGCCCGACGATGACCAGCGACTGCACGCCAGGCAGGATGACGTTTAAATCTTCGCGGCGGGCCATCCGGTCGGGGCGGGCCATAAAGCCCATGTCGGCGTGCATTCCCTCTGCCAGCCAGCGCCGATACTGCGCCAGCGTGGGCGAAGGCACGGCCGGCGTAATGCCCACCAGGGTAAACCCCAGGCGGCGCGCCTCCTGCCGCAGCGCCGCGGCCGGGAGCAGCATCGCGCCCGGCCTACGGGGTCACGCCGAAGCGGTTGAGCAGTTCCAGGATGGCATTGTTATAGGCCAGCGGGTTCTCCTCCACCACGCGGATGGTGTGCGTCATGCCCAGCAGACGATCCAGCTTCACCGGGATATTGTCCCACGCGCCGGAACGATACACAAAGCCATTGTGCCACACCGGGATAATGACCACCCCGGCTTCGGCCGCCCAGACCAGTTCTTTCAGCGTCACCTGCGAGGTGAGCGTTTGCTGGCCCAGCAGCACCACCAGGTATTCAGATTGCTGAATGCGCTGGCGCAGGCCGTCTTCCCAGTTTTCGCCGGGGGTTAGGGCCATATCCAGAAACGGCTGCAACCCGGCCGTTTTCAATTCACGGTTGATGAGCAGGGCAAAGGCGCTGCTTTCGCTGCGCTTGTAGGAGATGAAAATACGGGCCGCTTCCACTTCCTCGATGAGGTTAAAGGCGCGGAAGACCAGCTTCACCGACGACGTGCCCTGCATCTCCAGGTAGCCGTTGGAGAGCAGCAGGTCCAGGCTGGGGTAATCGTTCTGCCAGCGGGCTTCGACGTAGCGCTGAAACACATAATCACTAAACCAGCGGCCATAGCGCCCGGTGCTGCTGTGGGAGCCGCGCTGAGTGTCGAAGGCGGGCAGCCACACCCCTTCGCTGGCCCCTTCGGCCAGTTCCCGCGCCAGAGTTTTGATGCGCCCCAGGGCATTCTTCGGCATTGCCCGCTGCGTAACTCGTTCGATGAATTCCTCAATTTCCATGCCGGCACCCTTCTGTATGCAAAAGGACATGAGGCGATCCCCATGTCCTGATTATAGCGTATACCGGCGCAGAGCGGCGGCGCTACACCATCACCGCCGGGCGATATTCCCCGAAGACGGCCCGCAGGCTGTGGCAAATTTCGCCCAGGGTCACATCATGATCGACCGCTTCCACGATCAGCGGCATGAGGTTGTCTGTGCCACGGGCGGCCTGCGCCAGATGCTCGCGCAGGGCGCTCACTTTTTCATTGTCGCGGCCGGCCCGCAGGCTGGCCAGGCGCTGGCAGGCTTCGGCTTCGATGGCCGGGTCGAGATGCATAATATCCGGGTGGACTGTTTCGGCGGCGGCAAATTCATTCACGCCGACGATGATTTCCGTTTTACGTTCCACCGCCCGCTGATACTGGTAGGCGGCATCCTGAATTTCCATGTTGATGAAGCCTTCTTCGATGGCCCGCTGTGCGCCGCCCATGTCATCAATCCGCGCCAGGTATTCGCCGGCCCGCCGCACGATTTCTTCGGTGAGGTTTTCGATGACGTAGCTGCCGGCCAGGGGGTCAATCGTATCGGCCGCGCCGGTTTCATAAGCGATGATTTGCTGCGTCCGCAGCGCCACCTGCACCGCTTTTTCGGTGGGCAGGGCCAGCGCTTCGTCCATGCTGTTGGTGTGCAGCGACTGGGTGCCGCCCATGACGGCCGCCAGCGCCTGCAAGGCCACGCGCACAATATTGTTCTCCGGCTGCTGCGCGGTGAGGGTGCTGCCGCCGGTCTGGGTGTGGAAGCGCAGCATCATACTGCGGGCATCCTGGGCGTGGAAGCGCTCTTTCATGATCTGCGCCCACAGCCGCCGCGCCGCCCGGAACTTGGCGATTTCTTCCAGGAAGTTGTTATGGGCGTTGAAGAAGAAGGAGAGCTGCGGCGCGAATTCGTCCACCGTCAGGCCGGCTTTCAGCGCCGCCTCCACATAGGCGATGCCGTTGGCCAGCGTGAAGGCCACTTCCTGCACAGCGGTGCTGCCGGCTTCGCGGATGTGGTAGCCGCTGATGCTGATGGTGTTCCAGCCAGGCACATGGTCTTTGCAGTAGGCGAAGATATTCGTAATCAGCCGCATGGAGGCCGCCGGCGGGTAGATGTAGGTGCCGCGGGCGATATATTCCTTCAGGATGTCATTCTGCACCGTGCCGCGCAGTTTGTCCGCGCTCACCCCCTGCCGCCGCCCGGTGACGATGTACATCGCCAGCAGCACGGCCGCCGGCGCGTTGATCGTCATGCTGGTGGACACTTTATCCAGCGGAATCTGGTCGAACAGCGTCATCATATCGTGAATGCTGCTGATGCTGACCCCCACCTTGCCCACTTCGCCGGCGGACATGGGATCATCGGCATCGTAGCCAATTTGCGTGGGCAGGTCAAACGCCACCGACAACCCGCTTTGCCCCTTGGCCAGCAAAAAGCGATAGCGCTCATTGGATTCTCGGGCCGTGCCAAAACCGGCATACTGGCGCATCGTCCAGAAGCGGCTGCGGTACATGGTGGGCTGCACCCCGCGGGTGAAAGGATACTCGCCGGGATACCCCAGGATGGCGGCATAATCCGCCGGCACATCCTGCGGGGTGAACAGGCGTTTGACCGGGATGCCGGAGGACGTGGTGAAGTCAGCTTTACGTTCCGGGGCTTTGCTCAGCGATTTGGCGACGGTCTGCTGTTCCCAGCGCTGAAGATTTTCAAGGATGCTCATAAGGCGAACTCTCTTTACCAGGACTTATCAACCAGCCTGATTGTAACCGGGCCGGCCGCCGCCCGGCTATGATATTGTTCGCCTTTTTGGCTGATAACCGGCACCGCCTTAGCGTTCCGGCGGCGGGTTGAAGGCCGCTTCGGGGACATGGATGCCATCAAAGTTGTTGAAGGTGAGATTCTGAAGGTTAAGGCGCAGGTTGTAACACACATAATCGAACAGGCGCACATAACTGGCGGTGTAGCGTTTGTAGCTGTCCAGCCGCAGCTCTTCCATCACATTATCAATCGCGTCGAAATCGCCTTCAATTTCGGTGAAGTTGCCATAGGGCAGTTCATCCAGCACGATCTCGGTGTGCATCAATTTGTAGGTGGTGCGGTATTTTTCGTACATCATGGCCGGGTAAAAGCCCAGTTTGCCCAGGATGGCTTCCATGGTGGCATAATCGCCGATCTCCACTTCCAGCTCCTGCCGCGAGACCACCCCGCGATCCACCGTGCCGGGTTCTTTATACGTCAGGCGGACGCGGGTATCTTCGCGCAGGCGCAGCACAATGCCGCGCGGGGCCAGCGTTTTATCGGCATTTTCGTAGCGCATGTTGCGCTCATACACCCGCGGCGCGATGATCTTTGCGCCGCTGGCCTCCAGCCGCTGCTGCATCAGCTCCAGGTCGGGCGTGTATAATTTCACTTCGGTCTCACGATAGGGGCTGTTCATGGCAGGGGCATCTCTCGTATGGCTTCCGGGATACAGGCATCAATGGCATTAATCAGCCGGCTGTAGGGCATGACCGGCTCGTGCGGTGAGAGCATCACCGCCCGGTAAAAGCTGCCGGCGGCGCGTTCCACCAGCCACAGCGTGCGGAACAGCCCGGCCGGTTCGCGGCCATCGGGCAGCGTATCGAACCCGGCCTGCTGGCCGGCCAGCAGCAGCGCGGCCACGCGCTCCGCCGGGATGGGGTAGCACAGCGGCCGGTGATCCCGAAAGCCGGCATACACCACTTCCAGCCGGGCCGCCGCGCTGCCGCGGGCTTGATGCAGCGTGGCTACCGAAGCGCGGGCCTGGCCGCGGGCATAATAGACCACAATACGCCAGATGCCCTGGCAGCCCGGCTGCGCCGCCAGCGTTTTAACCGCCGGCACCCCGGCATTTTCCACGATGGATTGCATAAAAGGCGTGTGATATTTCATCCGGCGCTCATCCCGGGCCCTGCCACACCGCCGGCAGCCGCCCACGATCATCCATTCATTAATTGTAACAGAAAATGTCGCCGAATGACGTTAACAATGCTGCGCGGCGACGGGCGCGAATAGTTGCAAAAATTATTTTCCTGGCGTATAATGAGCATTTGATGGGACTATGAGCAAATGCTCACATCCTGCACTCATAAATTAGCCCGCTTGAGGAGGTGATCCACCGACAGGCTGCAACCGGTATGGTACATCCAATATTGCCCGTGTGTCTTTAAAAATTAGTGGAGGATAATAATGAAGAAGTTTGCAGGTTTCCTGTGCCTGGCGCTGGTGTTCGTGCTGGGTTTTGGCGTGGTGAACGCCGCTGATGAAGCCTGGTGGCAGGCTGCCGCCGCCCCCTATGCTGGCACCACCATTCGCGGTGTCTCCGAAAGCACCCCGCCCTCCAACTATGTGAAAGATGTCCTCGCCCCGCAGTTCACCGCCCTCACCGGCATCAACGTCGAATTTGAAACCACCTCCTGGGATCAGATGTACGACAAAGCCATCAAAGATATGGAAGCCGGCACCGGCATCTATGACTTTGTGTATATCGAACAGGACATCATCTACAGCTACCTGGCGCGCGATTTCCTGGTGAACATCAGTGCTGCGCTGGCAGCCAAGCCGGAACTGGCTTCGCCCGAATTTAGCATGGACGACTTCACCACCTTCCTGGATTACTTCAAGAATGCCGATGGTGACGTGTTCGGTATCCCCATGGAAGCCTTCATCAAGGTGTATCTGTATCGCACCGATCTGTTTGAAGATGCGGCGATCCAGGAAGCCTACCGCGCCGAGTTCGGCACCGACCTGGTACCGGCGACGACGCACGAAGAATACACGCAGATCGCGCAGTTCTTCACCGCCTATGCCGAAGCCAACGGGCTGGAACTGTGGGGCACCACCGTGCAGGCCGCTTCCGGGCACCCGGCTTCCTTCTATGAATTCTTTGAATCGGTCGCGCCCACCTTTGGCGTGTACAACTGGGGCATCAACACCGAAAACTGGAAAGCCACCGTGGCCAATGGCGGCGAAATGAACAGCGACGCGGCCAAAGCGGCGCTGACGTGGTGGCTGAACAACCTGCAATTCGCCCCGCCGGAATCCACCAGCAGCACCTGGGACGAAGTGGCGGCCAGCTTTGCCGCCGGCCGTGCCGCGCAGGGGCTGGTGTATGGTGAAAATGCCGCCTGGATCGCCACCGACCCGGATCGCTCGCGCGTGGTGGGCAATGTGGGCGTGGCCCTGCCGCCGCTGGCCGCTGGTGTGCTGGAAGCCGCCGAAGCCGGTGATGGTTACATCGGTTACTATGATGGCGGCGCGTTCGGCCTGCCCATCACCTCCAAAAATCAGGATGCCGCCCTGCTGTGGCTGCAATTCATCGGTCTGCCGGAAGTACAGGCGGACTGGGCGGTGGCCGGCTCGCGCGTGACGCAGCAGGCGACCTTCGATGAACCGGCCGTCATCGCCGCGGACGAAGCCACCAATGGCTACTACACCATGTTCAAGGAACAGGGCTACCTGTTCGCCGGCGCGCCGGCCTTCCCCTTCCATGCTCAGGTACGTGAAGTGGTTGCCCCCTTCATCTATCGCGCCATTGCCGGGGAACTGTCACCCGCTGATGCGCTGGATCAGGCGGCCGCCGCCGCGGATGCCGAACTGGTCAACCTGGGTTATGGCAGCTAGCCAGCCATGAAAGACGTTTAAGGGGGGTGGGATGAGCCTGCGGGTTCATCCCCCTCTTTCATTCTGGCAACACTGTCATCATCCCTGGCGCAGGGCGGGACATGGCACATGAGGGAGGCTGCGCGTGCGTTCCAAACGGACTGGCTGGCTTTTGCTTGCCCCCACGCTGATTATTCTGTTCATCGTTGGTTTTTTACCTTTTTTGTACGTGCTGTACGTTGGCTTTTTTGACTGGAACGTTTTTTCGCAGGAAGCCGGGATGACCTTCGCCGGGGTGAACAATTACCGGCGGCTGGTGTTCGACACGGACTTTTTAAATGCCGTGTGGCTAACGCTGCGCTTTACGGCGGTGTCTGTCCTCAGCCAGCTTGTCCTGGGTTTTCTGCTGGCGCAGCTCCTCACCCGCGATTTTCCCGGTAAGAGTTTCTTCCGCATTGTGCATACCCTGCCGCTGATGATCGCGCCGATTGTGGTGGGGGCCATCTGGCGGCTGCTGACCATCCCCGGACTGGGGCCGGTGCCCTATTTTCTGGATCGCTGGTTCGGGTTTGATTACCGCATCGGCCAATTTGCCGATCACGCTTTCATCACCACCGTGCTGATGGACATCTGGCACTGGACACCGTTCGTCACCTTAACGCTGCTGGCGGGGCTGACGACGATGCCCATCGAAGTGACGGAAGCGGCCCGGGTGGACGGCGCGAATCGCTGGCAGTTGTTCCGTTACATCACCCTGCCGCTGCTGCGCCCGGTGATTTTGACGACGCTGTTCATTCGCATTATGGACGGGCTGCGGATTGTGGATGAAGTGTGGATGCTGACCGGCGGCGGGCCCGGCACGGCCACGCGCTACGTGGGCATTCATATCTGGCGCGTGGTCTTCCCCAAGACGGATTACGGCTACGGCTCGGCCATGTCGATCCTTACCCTGTATTTTACCATTGTCATCTGCTGGCTGCTGTATGTGTCCATCTCACAGAAGCGCAGCAGCGATTAGGGAGCGCCGCCGATGAAGCTGAACTGGCGAAAGATGCGGGCGCTGGTGCCCACCTACGTTGTGTGGACGATTGCCACCCTGGTAACGCTGCTGCCGATCTGGTGGATGATTGTCGTTTCGGCCCGCAGCCGCGTGGAATTGTTCGACCGGCCGGATTTTATCATCCGGTCATTCTACGTGCAGAATTACACCAATGTGATCGAAGATGCCAGCTACCGCGAGTATATGCTCAATTCGATCATCATTGCCACCAGCAACGCCCTGCTGGTGACGGTGCTGGCCCTGACGGCCACCTATGCCCTGTCGCGCTATAAGCTGGTGGGCAGCGATAACATCTTCTTCTGGACGATCACCAACCGCATGGCCCCGCCGGCGGTGTTCCTGCTGCCGCTGTTCCTGCTGTACACGCGGGTATTCGCCATCGGCGACTGGCGCATGTTCGATACGCACATCGGGCTGATTTTGCTGTACTGCGTGTTTAACCTGCCCTTCGCCATCTGGCTGATGAAAGGGGTGATGGACAGCATCCCGCCGGAACTGGACGAAGCCGCCATGATTGACGGAGCCGGGACGGTGGGGGTCATCCTGCGGGTGATTGTGCCGCTGGCCGCGCCCACCATGGCCGTGACGGCCATTTTAAGCTGGGTGTTCGCCTGGAATGAATACCTGTTCGCCGCCACGCTGACCAGTTTTAACGCCCGCACCATCACCACCGGGCTGGCGGAATTCGTCACCGTCACCGGCACCAACTGGGGCGAAATGGCCGCGGTGGCCACGCTCACCCTCATCCCGTCCGTGATTATCGTCGCCCTGGCGCAGCGTTACATTGTGGTGGGGCTGACGTTTGGCGCAGTAAAGGATTAGCCCGATGCCGCTGGATGTGCCGGAGGATGTGGAGGTTAAGGCGGCCGGGCCGCGCCGCCGGGGCTTTTTGCCCATCGAAACCAATCTGTTTGATCGTTTTTTCATCAGCCTGGTGCTGACCGCCGCCATTCATCTGCTGTGGCTGCGGTTTATAGAGCCATTTATCACGCTGTATGTGGCGCTGGCCATCTCGGTCGTCCTGGGTGTGTTCATCATCCGGCGCGGCTGAGCCGCCACCGCCCAAAGGAGAAGAAGACGATGGAAGCGCTGGTGCTGGAAAAAGTTCACGATTTGCAAATCCGCGATATTCACATCGCGGAGACACCGGGGCCGCATGATGTGCGGATTAAGCTGCACACGGTGGGGGTGTGTGGCAGCGATGTCCATTACTATGAATGGGGGGCCATTGGCCCGTTCGTCGTCCGCGAGCCGATGGTGCTGGGCCATGAGGCCTCCGGGACGGTGGTGGAAGTGGGCAGCGCGGTCACGCATCTTCAGGTCGGCGACCGGGTGTGTATGGAACCGGGCATCCCCGACCCCAACAGCAAAGCCACGCGCCTGGGCATTTACAACCTGGACCCGGCGGTGCGTTTCTGGGCCACCCCGCCCATTCACGGGGTGCTGCGCCCCACGGTGGTGCATCCGGCGGCCTTCACCTTTAAGCTGCCGGATAACGTCAGCTTTGGCGAGGGGGCCATGGTGGAACCGCTGGCGGTGGGGATGCACGCGGCCAACAAGGCCCGCATCCGCCCTGGCGATCTGGCGGTGGTCATGGGCGCGGGGCCCATCGGGATGCTGCAAATTCTGGCGGCGCTGGCCGGCGGGTGCAGCCATGTCATCGTCACCGATGTGCAGCAGCCCAAGCTCGATCTGGCGGCGACCCTGGGGCCGGTGACCCCGGTCAATGTGGCCCGCGAGTCGCTGGTGGACGTGGTGCAGCAGCTCACCGATGGCTGGGGGGCGGATATTGTGTTTGAATGCAGCGGCAATGAAGCCGCGGCCGCGGCCGTTTTTGCGCCGCTGTGCCCCGGCGGCACGGTGGTGTATGTGGGCATTCCCGGTAAGCCGGTGGCGCTGGATGTGTCGCAGGCGCAAATTAAAGAAGCGCGGGTCGAAAACATCTTCCGCTATGCCCATGTGTATCCCCGCGCCATCGCCCTCATGGGCAGCGGCCAGCTTAATGTGAAACCGCTGATTACCGATCATTTTACCTTTGCCGACAGCGTGAAAGCGTTTGATTATGCCGCGCACATGCCGCCGACTTCGGTAAAAGTGCAAATTGTGCTGCCGGAATAACCCCGCGGCCGGCCGGCATGGTGCCGCTGGCTGAATGAAGAAAGTGAGCTGTGGTATGTCTGATCCTGTATTGACTGCCAGACCGATTCTGGAACGTTTTCACCTGGCGGGACGGGTAGCCCTGGTGACGGGCGGCGGCCAGGGCATCGGCCGGGCTTTTGCCCATGCTCTGGGCGAAGCCGGGGCCGCGGTGGCCGTGGCCGATCTATCGCTGGCGACGGCCGAGACGGTGGCGCATGAACTGGTGCAAAAAGGCGCGGAAGCCATCGCCGTGCCGGTGGATGTGACGAAAGCCGCTTCCGTGCAGGCGATGATCGATGCGATCCTGGCCAAATGGGGCCACCTGACCATCGGCGTAAACAATGCCGGCATGGGCCAGTGGGTGGCCGCCGAAGCCATGAGCGAAGCCGACTGGGATAAGATGATGACGCTGAACCTGAAAGGCGTGTTCCTGTGTATGCAGGCCGAAGCGCGGGTGATGCTGCCGGCCGGCTATGGCAAGATCATCAACACGGCCTCCATGTCCGGCAGCATCGTCAACACGCCGCAAAACCAGGCGCACTACAACGCTTCGAAAGCCGGCGTGCTGCATCTGTCGCGCAGCGTGGCGGCCGAATGGGCCACGCGCGGCGTGCGCGTCAACTGCATCAGCCCCGGTTACACGCGCACAAAACTGGTGCAGGATTTGCTGGATACGCCCGAAGGTCAAAAAGTGCTGCCCACCTGGATGGGCATGACCCCGATGGGCAAAATGGCCGAAGTGACCGATTTGCAGGGGGCGGTGGTGTACCTGGCCGCCGCTGCGTCCGATTTTATGACCGCGGCCGACATCGTGATTGATGGCGGCTACGCGGCCTGGTAAAACGGGTGGCGGGGCAAGTCCCCGCCGCCTTATTCCAGGTTGGCGTGGCGGCGGAACAGGGCGCTTTCATCCATGCCACGGGCGGCCATCAGCCGCAGGATGAGCAAATCCAGCAGCAGCAGCAGCGTTTGCTCAAACAGCGCCCCGCGCGGCTGGAACGCGGCCGGGTCGGGCGCGGCCTGTTTGTGGCGGGTGGCCGGCAGGTACACGCACAGGTCGGCGGCCTGCGCCGCCGACGACCCCGGCGCGGTGGTGAGCAGCACCACGCCGGCACCCCGGGCCCGCGCCTGCTGCACATAATGCACGATGCTGGCCGTTTGCCCGGAAGCTGACCCCGCCACCAGCACATCACCGGCTTCGATGGCCGGCGTGGTCACATCATCGACCACGTACACGGTGAACCCCAGGTGCATGAGGCGCATGGCAAAAGCCCGCATTTGCAGGCCCGTGCGCCCCCGGCCGGCGATGAACAGGCGCGGAGACGATAGCAGCCGGGCGGCCAGCGCGTCAAACTGGCCCGGCTCAATCGCCTGCAAGGATCGGGCCAGGTCTTGCAGCAGTGCCTGGCGGAGCGTGTGAAAATCCATCGGTTTCATCTTTCTCAGCGGCGGGTGATAGCGATCATGATACCCTGTCTGGAGGCAGCAGCGTGACAGCACGCGAAACCATCTGGAACACCCTGCGGCGGCAGCCGGCGGTATCGGTGCTGATTGTGGGCGCAGGCATTAATGGCGCGGGCGTATTCCGTGAACTGGCGTTGCAGGGGGTGGATGCCCTGCTGATCGACCGCAGCGATTTTTGCGCCGGCACCAGCGCCGCCAGCGGCCGCGTCATTCATGGCGGCATTCGTTACCTGGAAAACGGCGAATTCCGCCTGGTGCGCGAAGCCCTGCTGGAGCGGCAGCGCCTGCTGAACAATGCGCCGCATTACGTTCAACCACTGCCGGCCACCATCCCCGTCTTTGGCTGGCTGGATGGCGCGGGGCACGCGGCGCGGCAGTTCCTGGGGCGCAGGAGCCGGCCCGGCAACCGCGGGGCGCTCATCATCAAGGCCGGGCTGGTGCTGTATGATATCTTCGCCGGCCGTGATAACACCCTGCCCCGCCACCGCCTGGAAGGCCGCCGGGCCGCGCTGGCCCGCCGCCCGCCCCTGAACCCGAACATCGTCGCCACCGCCACCTATTATGATGCCCGGCTGGACAATGCCGAACGCCTGTGCCTGGAGGTGATCCAGGATGGCGAAGCGGCCCACCCGGCCGCCCGTGCCCTCAATTACGTTACGGTCGCTTCCGCCCGGGGCGCGACGGTGCTGCTGCGCGACACGCTGACCGGCGAGACACTGCCGATACAGCCGCAGATCGTGGTCAATGCCACGGGTGCCTGGATCGATTTCACCAATCAGGCCCTGGGGCGGCCGACGGCGCTCATCGGCGGCACCAAAGGCTCGCATGTGGTGGTGGATCATCCGGCGCTGCACGCGCTGTGCCAGGGGCAGATGTTCCATTTCGTGACCGAAGACGGGCGGCTGACCATCTTTTACCCCCTGGGCGATAAAGTGCTGCTGGGCACCACCGATATTCCCATCACCGACCCCGATACGGCCGTGTGCGACGATGACGAAACGGCCTACATCCTGGGCACCGTGCGCCGGGTGTTCCCGTCCGTCACCATCGACCCGGCGCAGATCGTTTTTCGCTTCAGCGGGGTGCGGCCGCTGCCGCGCAGTGACGCGCTCACGCCAGGGCAGATCAGCCGTGACCACAGCTACCCGCTGACCCCGCCGGGGGATGGCATCGCTTTCCCGGTGTATTCGCTGGTGGGCGGCAAATGGACGACGTTCCGCGCCTTCAGCGAGCAGGTGGCGGATGTGCTGCTGCCGCACCTGGGCGCAGCCCGCCGGGTGCACACACACACGCTGCCCATCGGCGGCGGCACCGATTACCCGGCGACAGACAGCGACCGCCGCGCCTGGCTGGCGGCCCAATCGCAGCGTACCGGCGTGGCCGTGCCACGGCTGGCGGTGCTGCTGGCGCGTTATGGCACCCGGGCCGCGACCATCGCAGCATTCATCGCGGCCGGGGAGGATGCCCCGCTGACGCACCACGCCGCCTATTCTCGCCGCGAAATCCTGTATCTGGCGCAGCAGGAGCGCGTGGTGCATCTGGATGATCTGCTGCTGCGCCGGACGATGCTGGGGATGCTCGGTGAGGTGAGCGGGCCGCTGCTGGCGGAACTGGCCGATCTGGTGGCGCAGGCGCTGGACTGGTCGCCGGCGCAGCACAGCGCGGCCCTGGCGCACGCCCGGCGCATCCTGCGCGAAAAACACGGAGTCACGCTGTGACGGAGCCGCGGCTATGATCATGACGCAAAAAACACCGGCGGAAGTGGTGCAGCAGCAGCTTGAAGCCTACAACGCCCACGATCTTGAGGCCTTCATGGCCACGTACAGCCCCACCATCCAGATTCGCCGCTTTCCCGATGGCGACCTGCTTTATGATGGTACGGCGGCCGTCCGCGAGCGCTACGAGCACTATTTTCGCACTGCGCGGCCGCAGGCCCACATCACCGGGCGCATGGTGCGGGGCGCTTTCGTCATCGACTATGAGCAGGTGTATGACCCGCAGCGCGGCCACCGCGAGGTCATCGCCCTGTATGAAGTGCGCGACGGGCTGATTCAGCGCGTCTGGTTCCTCAGCGGCTGACCGGCTCAGCCCATCTGCGGCAGCTTCAGGTAATCTTCCGGCACGAACAGCGAGCCTTCGGTGGTGCCTTCCGGCGCGAGCTGCTGCAACTGCCGATCCAGATCGGCGGCGCTGGTACGCCCGTCCAGATACTCCCGGAAGGCCGCGGCCACCCGGGCCACCGTCGCCGGCGTTTCATGGACGAATTCCAGCCGGTAATGCACGATGCCGGCGGCCCGCAGCGCGTCCATATGGCGGCTGGCCACCTGGGCCTCGGCACCGAAGACCGTATTCCGGCAGCCCACATCGGCCATCACCGGGTGGCTGCGCCCCTGGCTGTCGCGCAGGGCCAGGCGGTGTTTTTCGCACGGCTGGCCGCAGTCCTGGTAGCTGGTGCCGCTGGATAAAAAGCGGCAGAAAACGCAGTGCTCGGTGTGGAACACCGGCAGATGATGGTAGGCGATGACCTCAAAACGCGGCCCGCCGATGGCCTGCGCCAGGCTGGCGATCTGGTCGGCGTTCAGGTCATGCGTGGGCGTGACCCGTTCGATGCCCAGGCGCAGGCAGGTATCCGCCGCGATCTGGTTGGCCACGTTCAGGCTAAAATCACCGATGAGCGCGTGCTGGTGCCGCCCCTGAAGCGCCTGAAGCAGCCCGCCGGAGCGCACCACAATCTCACAATCCAGCCGCAGCAAAAAATTAACGATGCGTTCTTCGTGCGGCTTCAGCACACGCGGGCTGGCCACCCGGCACACGATGCCGGCGGCTTTGATGCGCTCCACGGCCGGGCGCAGGCCGTACAATTCCAGATAATCCAGCGTGATGCTGGCCGGCTGCGCGGCGATGGCCGCGTCCAGTTGTTCCGGCGTGCGTACCAGCAGATGCACAAACGCGGCCGGCGCGGCCGGGCCGCTGTCCCGGTCGATCTCGGCCAGCATCTGCTCCAGCGCGGCCAGCGGCGGCTGGATCACGCGCGGCGGCGGCTGAGTCTGGAGTTCCACCAGCGCGGCCACGGCCTGCTGCCGCAGCCGGTTGAGCAGCGAAGCCGGGATGAACGGGCTGCCGGACATGTCCAGCGTCAGCGACTCCAGATGATAGGCGCTCGTGCCCAGGCGGGACATCTGCTGATGCAGGTATTCAGCCGTGATGGGCCGGTGGCTGGCGCGGGCCAGCGGCGCGTCCCCGGCCACCTGCACCCTGAGCGCCGGCTGTTTGACCAGGCTCCACGTCAGCGCCAGCGGCTGCCCTTCGTGGGCCACCACCCGCACCGTCACCGGCTGGCGCTGCACCGGCGCACCCGGCTGCGTATACGGGCGGGCGGCGCGGGCCACGTTCACATCCTGCGTGCGCCACACCAGATCGCCGGGGCGAATGCGGTTAAAATCAATGGCGCGGTTGGCAAAAGACAGCGCCAGGCGCGTCCCCACCGGCTGCACGTCGTACAGGTGGCCGCCTTCTTCGTCCACTTCCGGGCTGCGCCAGTCGGCGGCATCAAAGACGATGCCATCCCCCGGCTTCAGCGGCGCGACCGCCGCGCCCGCCACCGGCTCCACCACCACGCGATCGGCCAGCACTTTCGTCACCCGGCCGCACAGCACCCCGCGATGCCGGGGGGAACGGCCCTCTACCACCGTTTGATGATTGGTGCCGGCGATGAAATGCGCTTGCAGCCCGCGCGAATACACCTGCTCCAGCAGCGCTTCCTCGTGGGGCGTTACCGGCAGCGGGCGCTGCTCCCAGGCCGCATCCACCGCCTGGCGGTAAGCGCGGGTGGTGAGGGCGACATAATTTTCATCTTTGTAGCGACCTTCAATTTTGAGGGTGGTGATGCCCACGGCGAGAATTTCTGGCACCTGGTGCAGCGCGTACAGGTCGCCCGGCGAGAGCAAATAGCGGGCATCGCCCAGCGGCTTCAGCACATCATCGACGATCAATTCATAGGGCAGGCGGCAGGCCTGGGCGCATTTGCCCCGGTTGGCGCTGCGGCCGCCCCACGCCTCGGAGGAGAAGCACTGGCCGGAATAGGACACGCACAGCGCCCCGTGGACGAAAATTTCCAGTTCACAATCGGTCTGGTCGCGGATGGCCTGCATATCCTTCAGCGACAGTTCCCGCGCCAGCACCACCCGCGTCACGCCGAAGCGCCGCGCCAGTTCCACGCCTTCGGCGCTGGTGATGCTCATCTGCGTGCTGCCGTGAATATTCAGTTCCGGGGCGATGCGGTGGGCAAGCTGCGCCATGCCCACATCCTGCACAATGACGGCATCTGCCCCGGCGCGGGCGATCTGCTCCAGCGTCTGCACCGCCTCGCGCAGTTCATGGTCAAACACCAGCGTATTAAACGTCACATAGCCCTTGACCCCGCGCCGGTGCAGGGTTTGCATCACCCCCGGCAGCTCCGCCAGGGTAAAGCCCACTTTGGCGCGGGCGCTAAAATGCTTTAAGCCAAAATAGACCGCATCCGCGCCGGCTTCGATGGCCGCTTCCAGTTGCGGGAAATAGCCCGCCGGACTCATCACTTCGGGTTTGATCGCCTGCATAGCCCTGACCACTTCCATTAAAACAGATTCGATGGCCGAACATTATCGCACAGCAGGCCACGACTCTGCAAAAGCGGCCCGGCAGCTTCAGGCGAGATGCGCCCGTAATGCGCTTAACACCTCATGAATGTCCGCATCGGTCAATTCCGGGGCCACCGGCAGCGAGATCAATTCGGTGGCCAGCCGGTCTGTAACGGGCAGCGCCTGGCTGCCGGGCAGCCCGCCGGCATACACCGGGTAACGGTACACCGGCGGCGTGTAATGCAAAATGACCTCGATGCCGGCCTGGCGCAGGGATTCGTACAGCGCCGGGCGCTGTGCCGCCGGGACGCAAATGGTGTAAGAGCGAAACGTGGGCGCGGACTGCGGCCGAAACGACGGGCAGCGGGCGGCCGTCCCGGCCAGCCCCTGCTCATACAGGCGGGCGATGGCCTGCCGCCGTGCCGTCCACTGCGCCAGATACGGTATTTTGACCAGCACCAGCGCAGCTTCCAGCCCGTCCAGCGGCACATTGTAGCCTTCAGCGATGTAATGCTGGTGCCCGGTCGGGACATCGGTCAAATCACGGTCGGGGGCGTGGCCGTAGCCGGTCAGCAGGCGCAGCCGCCCGGCGATGTCCGCCGCGCCGGTGACGACCATCGCCCCGTTGCCGGCGCTGCCCATCGGCTTGAAGGGCGCAAAACTGAACACGCTGACATCGGCAAATGCGCCCACCGGCCGGCCATGATCGCTGGCACCAGTGGCCAGGGCCGCATCCTCCACGATCTTCAGCCGGTAATGCTCCGCCAGCGGGCGCAGGGCCTGCACATCGGCGGGGTGGCCGTGCAAATCCACCGGCAGCAGGGCGCGGGTGCGCGGGGTGATGAGGCGCTCCACCAGCGACACATCCAGGGTGTAATCCTGCGGCAGCACATCGCACAGCACCGGCACCGCCCCGCAGTGGTGGATGGCAGCCGTGGTCGAAATATCGGAATTGCCCACGGTAATCACTTCATCACCCGGCGCGATGCCGCAGGCCCGCAGCGCCAGGAACAGCCCCATGGTGGCCGAATGAATGGCGACGGCGTGCGGCTGCTGCACCGCCCCGGCGAAAGCCTGCTCCAGGGCGGCGCGGGCGGCATAAGCCCCGTGCATGGAGCCGAATAACAGCGGCTCCAGCGCCTGTAAAATCTCCTCGCGCAGGGCATGATGGGTGATCTGGAAGGCCCGTGACCGGGGCACGCGGTATTCCGGGTGGCTCATGGCGGCTCCTCAGAGGCAGTGGCTGGTGGGCCGTTTTTACCGCGCCGGGCGGGCGGCCAGCAAGGGCCACCGGGCCGGCCGCGCCAGAATTCCGGCGGGCGGTCTGCTCAAAGATCGCCATTTTCGGCATAATAAGGCACAGATGCGCTAACCCGTGAGACAGACCCATGAGCCTGACCTTTGCCAGCTTCAAAAAAGTCATTCCACAACCCATCCTCACCCGCGGGCGGGAGTATTTACGCGCCGGGCACATCACCGATCTGACGTTTGACGAGGAAACGCTGATCTGGGAAGCCCGGGTCGAAGGCAGCGACATGTATGA
>JALOOI010000180.1 GCA_025454495.1 Anaerolineae bacterium | reverse complement strand
GCACCTGAATGAGGAAGCTCAGGACTATCGGTGGGTCGAATTGAGCGAAGCTCTTGAGCTAGACCTCAATGAGCCGACGCGAGTGCTGCTGGAAGAATGCCGCATCCGAGGTATGCTCTAGGCATGACGGGAACGCCATCCTCAGAAGCCCCGCAAGTACCGGACGCGATTGTGATCCGTGGCATGGAATTGCCTGTGCAGATCGGCGTGCCAGACGAGGAGAGGCAAGGCTGGCAGACCTTGAGGGCGGATCTCGAGCTGGAGCTTGATGCTCGGGTGGAGATCATGGCGGATGAAATCGACGCCACCGTGGACTACGATCGGGTGACGCGTCATGTGAGGGCGCTCGCCGCTGCCCGGCCTCGGCGGCTGATTGAGACTTTGGCAGGGGAGATTGCGGCGGCCATCCTCGGAGCATTCCCCGTGAAACGAGTGACTGTGACCCTGCGAAAACGCATTCTTCCCGCTGTGGATGATGTGGGCGTCCGCATCACCCGCAGTGCGAGCGCACCCTAGCCTGGCACGGGGTTCACGGTTTCAGGAATGGATTGAAATGGCGCTCCTGATCGATCGTGGTTGAGGGGCCGTGCCCTGGGTGAACGGTGGTGCTGCCGGGAAGTCGAAACAGCTTGGCCGTGATGGAGTGGATCAACCGCTCCCAGTCACCGTCTGGCAGATCGGTTCTCCCGACGCCGTCCCGAAACAGAACGTCCCCGCCAATGAGGCATCCGGCCGAGGGAAAATGAAACGCGATGCTGTCCTGGGAATGCCCAGGGACATGAATCACCTCGCACGCGGCATCAAGCCACTCCGAGACGGTTCCTTCACCGATGGTCCGTGTCACTTCAAAGGGAGGAACCGCCATCGACGTTCCAGTGGCAGCACCAAACAGCTCCTCCAAAGTCAGACGCCGGGAATAAGGGGAAAATGCGACGATGGGGCAGGCATGCTGTTGGGCAACCGCAGCGGCATCGAGAACATGATCAAAGTGTTGATGAGTCAGCAGCAAGGCCTCGACGGTGACTTGGCGCGTTTGCAGCCAGTGGGCAAAGCCTTCTGGAGCATCGATGGCGATCGCTCGTTGTGCGTTTTGGATCAGCCAGCCGTTGGTTTGGGCGATACCGCCCGTGAAGGATTCAAAGGTGAGCATTTGACCAGGCATGGAGGTTGAAAGGATTGGACTTTTCAAGAGGGAAGCCTCAAATTATGAAGCGATTTTTGAGAAGTTCCTACGTATTTACTGAAGTCATCATGATCCGCTCCCTCCTCATCCTGTCTGCCACGGTAATCACTTTTGGGCTTGGGGCGACACCGCGTGTCAGGGCGGAAACCAACTTTGGGCAGGTGGCCATGCACGTGGCCTACATGCTCCAGAACCATCACTACTCGCGGCGAGATTTTGACGACAAGGTGTCGGACCAGATGCTGTCCAATTTTCTGGATCTGCTGGATTTCCGGCATGTTTTCTTCACCCAAGAAGACGTGGATGGCTTTCGCGCCAAGTATGCCACGACGTTGGACGACCACATTCTGATGCGCAATGTCGCTCCGGCTCAGGAGATTTATGACGTTTACGTCGAGCGGGTGAAGAACCGCGTGGAGTTCGCTCGCAAGGTGCTGGAAACCGAAGAGTTCAGCTTCAAGACGGACGCTACGGTTGAGCTGAAGCGTGACAAGGCGCCTTGGCCAAAAAACCTGGGAGAATCGGACCAGTTGTGGCGAAAACTGCTGGAGGAGAACCTCTTGTCCGAGACCTTGATCGCTGAAAATCGGGAACGCGAGAAACTCAAGAAGGCCGCCGAAAAGAAGGAGAAGGAAAAGGATTCAAAGCCCTCTGAAGCCGCACCGGAGCCGACGAAGACCGAACCCGCAGTGGACAAGGCCACCGACAAAAATGCGGCCGTGGCGAAAGCGACGGAGGATGACAGCGACGATGAAAAATTGACCCCCAAGCAGCGGGTGATGAAGGATTATGATCGCTTGCTGGAAACAACCTGGCATCAGACACAGAGCATCACAACAGACCCGGATGATTATATTACTTTCACCGTTCAGGTTGCTGAACCTGAAGAGATGATCCCGTGGATCAGAAGCTGGGGGTCTGGTGTCGTTGTTCTGGAGCCGGAGTCACTTCGGCAGCGTATGATCGCAACGCTCCAACGGCAGCTACAGGCTTATGGTTTACCGGCGGGTGAGGTCAGCCGGAAGAGCCGGCGTGCCTGCCTGTGGGCCAAATATGATCGCCAGAGTGAATTTTATCATCGGCTGGAGTATCACCTGCTGGATGTGGCCGCGGTCGCCTGGCAAATGTGGGAGCGGGCCCTTTCCCCGGCCTGGCGGCACCGGGTGGCCACACTTTTAGGCCTGGATCATGAGGCGGCCAGATGCCTGATTGCGCTGCTGGCCGGGCTGCATGATATTGGCAAAGCCACCCCGGAATTTCAGCGCAAAGCGCCTCCTTTGTATGAAGCACTGCTGGCGGCCGGGCTGCCTGACCGGCACGAGGGCGATGTAGCGCATGGCATCCTCTCGGCCGTCATCATCAACAGCTTGTTGCTGGCTAAACCTGGCGTAGACGAGCGTGCCGGGCAGGTTGTGTCGGCCGCGGTGGGCGGGCATCACGGTGAGTTCGTGGACTTTAAACAATTCCGAATGCGGCGCAGCACCCTGCTCCGGGAGGGCTGGTCAGAGATCCATACTGAATTATGTAACATGCTGGAACGTGTCTTACAGGTCACCGCCTTTCGTTTCCCGGAGGAACCGGCTGAATATAATGTGTTCGCCGGCTGGCTGGCGGGCTTTGTATCGGTTTGCGATTGGATCGGTTCTCAGGATGGTTACTTCCCCTATGAAACGCTCGATATAGACGAGAATCGCTATTTCGCGCGGGCACTGGGGCAGGCAGAACTGGCGCTGACGGAAATGGGCTGGTTTGGGTGGAGCAAGCCGCACGATCTTCCCGACTTCCAGACGCTGTTTCCGTTTCCGCCGAATCTGTTTCAACAGACCGCCCTGGAATTTTGTGTTGACACCGCCGCCCCGGCAGCGCCGCGCCTGGTTCTCATTGAGTATCTGACCGGCGGCGGGAAAACTGAGCTGGCCCTGTACCTGGCAGACTGGCTGGCCAATGCGTTCGATCAGGCTGGAACCTATATTGCCATGCCGACCCGGGCGACCAGTAATCAAATGTTTGAGCGAGTCAGCCAGTATCTTCAGACACGTTATCCCCACCAGCCTATCAATGTTCAGTTGATCCATGCCCAGGCAGATCAGCACCCACTCTATCAGCAGTTGCTGCCACGACCAGAGCGTGAAGGCGATGACAACCGATTAAAGGCAGAGAGCTGGTTCCAGAACCGCCGGCGTGCCCTGCTGGCACCCTTCGCCGTCGGCACCATAGACCAGGCTATGCTCGGTGTTTTGCCGGTGCAGCATTATTTTGTGCGCCAGTTTGCCCTCACCCATAAAACCGTGATCTTCGATGAGATTCATGCTTATGACACCTACATGAACGTCATCATTGAACGGCTGTTGCAATGGCTGAATGCATTGTCTTCATCGGTCATTCTACTCTCGGCGACGCTGCCAGCGGCGACCCGCCAACGGCTGATCGAACAGGCTGCACCGGGGCAAACGCTCCCGGTGGTACCCTATCCGCGCCTGACGCTGGTCGATCAGGCTGGCCATGTGCGGGTGCACCGGCTGCCAGCCCCACCGCCGCGGGAATTAGCCCTGGCCTATCTGGATCCACAGGTGGCTGCGCTGGTGGAACTGTTGCTACCGATCTATCAGGCCGGTGGGTGCATCGCTGTAATCTGTAACACCGTGGATGAAGCTGTTCAGGTGGCGTATGTGTTGCAGCAGCACGCCGCCATCTCCGCGCAGGATTTGCTGGTCTTCCATGCACGGTTTCCCGCCGCATGGCGGGCCCCGATTGAACAGGAGGTGCTGCGGCGCTTTAGCAAACATGGCGAGCGGCCGGCACGCGCTATTCTGGTGGCGACCCAAATTGTTGAGCAAAGTCTTGATCTGGATTTTGACCTGATGGTGACCAGGGTTGCGCCCATGGATCTCCTCATTCAGCGGGCCGGGCGGTTGCATCGCCATGCCGGGCGCAGCCGCCCGGAACATCTTCAGCAGCCGGCGCTGGTTATACGAATGCCGGATTTTGATGAGGCGCAGGTGCCTTTGTTCGGTGTGGATGAAGTTGTCTATCAGCGCTTGATCCTGCTCAAAACCTGGCTGGCGCTGCATGACCGTGATCGCCTGCGTCTTCCTGAGGACATCGACACGCTGATGGAGGCTGTTTATGGGGAGGATGACATACCGAATTTAACTGCGCCCTGGGCAGCGGCGCTGAAGACCGCCCACGAGACCATGAAGCTGAGCGAGACCCGGTCAGGTTTTCGAGCCTCACAAAAATGCATCAGTACACCGGATGATGAGATGGCGCTCTGGAACACCGCTGCTGCTTTTCGTGATGACGAAGCCGATGTTGTGACGACCCGTGATATGTTACCCGGCGTGGACATCCTGTGCCTGGGCACGGCCGGCAATCGCCAGGGGCTGCCCACCCTGCCCGCCCACCGGCCGGCGCGCGAAGAAACGGCTCATTTGCTGCGCTTTGTGCTGACCGTGCATAAAGCCGGTGTGAGAGAAGCGCTGGTGAAGCTGCCTGTCCCGGATGGGTGGCAGCGTATACCGCAGTTGCAACATGTGCGCCCGGTGACTTTCGTGGACGGACTCTATCACATCGCCGGTACGTCGTGGACGTTACGCTTAACCAGAACTTATGGCTTAGAAATTGTGGAGGATAGGGACTAATGTATTCGTTTAATCTGATTGACCAACCCTGGATACCGTGCGTAACGCTGGCCGGTGAGCCGGTTGAACTGAGCCTGCGTGATCTGCTCGCCCGGGCCCACACCCTGCGGGCCATCCATGCCGAGACCCCGCTGATGACCACGGCACTGCTGCCGCTGACGCTGGCGCTGCTGCATCGGGTATTTGGGCCCAGGGACAGCCGCGCCTGGCAGAAGCTGTATCAGGCAGGTGCATTCTCCATGCCCCCCCTGGAGGATTATTTTGCTGCCTGGTCTGCGCGTTTTGATCTGTTCCACCCGGAGCGGCCGTTTTACCAGATGCGTGATGAACGGGTCGAGCCGAAGTCACTGGTTCATCTCATTCATTCGGCCGGCAATACCGGAACTTTATTTACCCACATGAACGAGGAACAGGGTCTGCGGCTGACGGCCGCCCAGGCTGCGCGCCATCTGGTGACGGCCCAGGTTTTCCGCACCGCCGGCTTAAGCGGGCTGGCAGAAAAATTTACCGATAGCATCTACACCCGTGGTGTGCTGTTCTGGGCATCTGGTGCAACGGTGTTTGAGACGCTGGTGCTGAACTTGCTGCCCTATCCAGCCGAAATGATCGGCATCCGCTGTACCGCCGACGACCGGCCGGCGTGGGAACAGGAAAATGCAGGGCATCAACGTGCCTATCCCTACGGCTACCTGGATTACCTGACCTGGCAGAATAACCGGGTGCTGCTGCTGCCACAGAGTGCCGATGGGCAGCTTGTGGTGGAGGCGATGACGATTGCGCCTGGTCTGCATATCGCCCCGGATATTCTTAGCCCGCAGCGGCGCTACACCTTCAAAGAAGATAAGAAGGCATGGCAGTTTATGTATTTCAACCCGGATAAAGCCCTCTGGCGTGATTACCACGCCCTGCTGACCCTGAACAGCGAGCAGCAGGAGCGCCCGCCCCGCATTGTTCTCTGGCTGCACTACCTGGCCGGCACCAGCCTGGAGCCTGATGCCCATTTCACGCTGATGGCCGCCGGGATGCTCGCAGATCAGGCTAAGCCCATTTTTTATCGTGAGGAATACCTGCCTTTGCCGGCACACATCCTGGGCCATGAGCGCCGCCTGCCGCTGGTGGCCCGCGCCATACAACAGGCCGAGGAGGCCGGCAAAAGCCTGCGGGAGGCACTGAACACGCTGGCCGAGCAGGTATTGATGCGCGGGGGCGACCAGGCCCCGGACAAAAAGGTGCGGGATCATCTGGTCGATCAGTGGGATCTGCTCGCCTGGTACTGGATGCAACTGGAGCCGGGGTTCTGGAATTTGGTGGATGAACTGGCGCGGGATGTGCCAGAGGCCGGCAGCACATGGCACGCTGTGCTGAAGCAGGTCGCACACGACGCACTGCAAATGGCGGCCCAAATGAGCGGCACCAGCGCCTGGGCGCTGCGCGGCCGGGTCGCAGCCGAGCGGCGATTGCACATTGGGTTGTCTAAGCTGGATCAATCATAAGGAGGTTATCCGTTATGCCATCGGAACGTAAGCAGCACCCTTTCATCACCTTTCTGGAGGAGCACCACGAAGATCGTGCGATGCTGGCGGAACTGCGGCGCGGTCTGGGGCGTGCGCCGGGCGAGGCCGCCGGTATGTTCCCCTACATCATGCCCTTTGTCCACAGTGAGCGCGATCTGCGCCAGGGCCAGGCCGACGATCTGTTTCTGATCGCTTCCCTGTTTGCCCTGCATCCGGCCTCCGCTGCTGCCGGCAATATGGGCGCTCATCTGCGGGCCTGTGCTGAGGCAGCCGGTGATGATGCCGCCACTTCGCGCCGCTTCGTGCAGTTGCTCAATCTGCGCCGCCCTGTGCTGGATACCCCGCTGCGGCAGCACATCAGCCTGTTGAAAGCGCAGGAAATCCGGGTCAACTGGCAGCAGCTCCTGGCGGATGTAATGTCCTGGAGCCGCCACGATCACATCGTGCAGAAGCAATGGGCCCATGCGTACTGGCACCATGCAGGTTGGCCCACAAAAGCCTAATCGTCTACTTTTACCTGTCCTGAAGGAGTTTTACCATGTTGATCGAAGTTCATGCGATCCAGTCGTTCGGGCCCACCAACCTCAACCGGGATGATACCGGCAACCCGAAAGAAGCGCTGTTCGGCGGGGTGCGCCGGGCCCGCATTTCGTCACAGGCGGCCAAGCGGGCGCTGCGGGTTTCGCCCATTTTTGAGCGTGAGGTGGCAGTGCCCACCGGCCGGCGCACGAAACTGCTCATCGGTCGGCTGGAGGATATACTCGCCGGCGAGGGTATCCCGGCCGATCAGGCGAGTGCGGCCGCTGCGGCCACCATCACCGCCGTCTTTGCCAGCCCGGACAAAAAAGATGCCAAAAAGACGAATGTACTGGTTTTCATCAGCGATGACGAGATGCAGCTGCTGGCGGACTATGCGCTGAGTGCGGTGCGGGATGGTAAGCCGCTGGATGAAAAAGCCCTGAAGAATGACCTGACCCGGCGGCTGAAAGGCCGTCGCCTGGCCCCGGATATTGCACTCTTCGGGCGGATGCTGGCGGATAACCCGTCGGTGAGTGTGGAGGCCGCCTGCCAGGTGGCGCACGCCCTCTCCACGCACGAGGTGAACACCGAGTTCGATTACTTTACGGCAGTGGACGACCTTCAGCCGGGCGAAGAGAGCGGTGCCGGGATGCTGGGGCTGGTGGCCTTCAACTCGGCGACTTACTACCGCTGCGCCCGCCTTGACCACGAACAGCTCGTGGCCAACCTGGGCGATGATGGTGAGCTGGCCCGCCGCACCATCGCCGGCTTCCTGAAGGCTTTCGCGCTGGTGGTGCCCTCCGGCAAGCAGAACAGCTTCGTCAACCAGCACGCGCCCGATTTTTTGCTGGCGGTGGTGCGCCCCGATCACGATGGGCAGTCGCTGGACAATGCCTTTGAGCGCCCGGTGCGGGCCCGCGGGGGCGGCTATGTCGAGCCTTCGATCCACGCGCTGGCGCAGTACTGGGAAGCGGTGGATCCCGTTTACCGCCTCAGCCAGCCGCGCCTGGCGGTGTTGAACCCGCGCCGTTATGAACTGCCATCGGCCGAGCTGATGGCGGCGATGCAGCCCGACCTGCGAGCCTGGGTGGGGGCGGTGATGCAGGCCCTGGCGGAGGCGCAGGGATGACCACGCTGCTGCTGCGTTTGAGTGCGCCGATGCAGTCCTGGGGCTACCAGAGCCATTTTGAACACCGCGATACCGCCCGCGAACCCACCAAAAGCGGCATCGTCGGGCTGCTGTGCGCGGCACTGGGGCGGGCCCGCCATGAACCCCTGCATGACCTGGCCGCCCTGCGGATGGGCGTGCGCGTCGATCAGGAAGGGGCGATCCGCCGCGACTGGCATACCGCCGGGATGGGCGGCATTTACAAAGTCAGCGGCGGGGTTAAAGACTCGCTGATGACCTCACAACGCTACTACCTGACCGATGCCAAATTCCTGGTGGGGCTGGAAGGGCCGCCCGACCTGCTGGAGACGCTGCACGCCGCACTGCAACGCCCGCGCTGGCTCCTGTGCCTGGGGCGCAGGGCGTGCATCCCGGCCGAGCGCATCTGGCTGCCCGACGGCCTGCAACCGGCGGAACTGGAAACCACGCTCACAACCTACACGACCTGGCGTGGTTATCCGAACCAGGTGGAGCGGCTGCGTTATGTGATCGAAGAAGCCGGGGGCAGCCTCACGCGCAGCGATCAACCCGTGTCGTTTGCGCCGCGCCGCTTTTTACCCCGGCGGATGCAGATGAAATA
This sequence comes from Anaerolineae bacterium, assembly GCA_025454495.1. GTDB lineage: Bacteria > Chloroflexota > Anaerolineae > Aggregatilineales > Phototrophicaceae > JALHOR01. The sequence goes on along the minus strand of JALOOI010000180.1, from coordinate 307 downwards.
CCTGCCGCCGCCCTTCGCGGCCGAGGAGGCTTAACATGTATCTGTCCCGGCTGACCGTTAATGCACGGTCACAGGCCGCCTGGCGTGACCTGGCGGATCGCTATGAGCTGCATCGCACGCTGCTGAGCGCCTTTCCGGCCACCCTGGCCGCGGCTGAGCGGCTGCTGTATCGCGTGGAACAGCGGCGCGACTCGCCGGCGGCGGCGGTGCTGGTACAATCACACACATTACCGGACTGGTCAGCTTCGGCGCGACTGGCCCTGCCCGACTACCTGCTGACCCCGCCTGAGATACGCCTGGTGCAGCC
>JALOOI010000179.1 GCA_025454495.1 Anaerolineae bacterium | reverse complement strand
CGATGCATGGAGCCGGCCGTGCCGGCCACGTCCACCAGGGGTTCGCCGCGCTGCGTCACCTGGCCGATGACGCTGAAACTGCCCACCACCAGCGCATGAGACCGCGCCAGCAGAATTTTGCCGGTGGGGCCGGTGCTGGCGTGCAGCCGGGCATGAACCCCGGTTTCATCCACCAGGAAAATTTGCGCGTGGTAGAACTGCGGGTATTTCTGCACGATCAGCTCGACGGTTAAATCCAGCAGGGCGGCCAGCGGCACGCGCGAGGCGGCTTTGCGCGTCACCTGCGATACCAGTTCAGACAGCTTCTGGCGCTCATCGTCGGCGACCCGCATCCCCATGGCGCGGCTGGAGGCGTTGAACTGGATGAAAACCGAGGTGACGGCCGCCAGCAGCCCATACAGCAGCAGCAGGTTCACGGTGGTGGTGAGGGTCATATTGCCACGATCCAGCAGCAGCGAAACGCAGGCCGCGATCAGCGTGACCAGGATGCCGTTGTAGCGGGCCAGCACCCCGCCCATGACGATGAACAGGGCCAGCGTGGCGCTGGCCGGGTTGTATTCAAAGGTGCTGGTGGCATCAATGAACACCGAGCCGGGGATGACGATGTACAGCATCAGCAGCGGCACCCACACGGCCAGCGCCAGCCGGCCGCTGCGCACCAGCCACCAGCCCACGCTCACCAGCGCAAAGGGCAGCACCAGCAGCACGATTTGCACCGGGTAATGATTAATCTGCGTGAGCAGCGTCACCCGCTGCCCGTCCGGGGCCACCCGGTCATTCACCAGGGTCACGTACACCGCATAGACCACCGTCAGCAGGGCCAGCATGAGCAGCACGAAGCGGGCCCGGTCACGTTCCAGCCGGTCAGTATAACGGTCAAGACGCAGGAAGATGTTCAGCCAGCGCGTCATGGGCATGGGCTTTTACTCCACATTCCGCGGCACATCGCCCGCCTGTAAGCCCAGGCGAATGCGGGCGCGGCGCGCGCGGACGGCCCGCCCCAGTTCATGAATGGTGGTGCTCAAAATGCCTTCAATCTCCATCTGTTCCTGGAGACGGGTGGCAATCTGGTTGGCCAGGGCTTTGTGCCGGGCGATGCGCTGGCTGCGCTCAAAGGCTTCGGTGTTGTCCAGCGCGATGGCAAGCTGGCTGCAAAGCTGCTGGATGGCGGCCACATCGCCCTCCGACCATACCGCGGCCCCCAGCGCGGCCACCTGCAACACCCCGCGCCGGGCCGTGCCGGAGGTGATGGGCGCGGCCAGCAGGGCCCGGTAGGTATTGCGATAGGGATGCTGCCATTCCCAGGTGCTGCGTAAATCGTCCACGCGCAGCGGCTGCTGCTCATCCCACACCCGGTGCGCCAGCGTATCCACCCCCGGCGTGAGCAGCGTGCCGGGCAGGTCGATCTCCGGGCTGGCATCCTGCCAGCGGGCCACCTGGCGCAAATACCCGGCTTCGCGGTCATACAGCATGATGCCGATGTAATCCGGCAGCAGCACCCCCGGTACATGCTGGAGCGCCGTCTCCAGGATCAGCCGGGTATCCAGCGCGGTTTGCACCGCCTGGCTGAAGCCGGTGATGCGCTGCATCTGCTCGGACTGGCGGCGGCTGCTTTGCAGCAGGCGAATCTTTTGCAGGCTCACGCCGAGCTGCCCCACAAAAGTCCGGGCGATGTCCAGCATTTCGGTGCTAAACACCGGCCTGGGCTGGAAAAAATCCAGCCCCACGGAGCCGATGAGCGTCCGTTCCAGGTCAAAAATAGGCAGGAAAATGGCGGCCTGAATGCCGATGTTCAGCAGCGGCTGGCGGGTGAAAGCGTCCAGCGTGGTATCCGCCGCCAGGTCAGGGATGAGCAGGGGTTCGCCGGTTTCGCTGAGGTGGCGGGCGATGGTGTGTTTGGTGAGGTCAAATTTGAGGCCGACGATGGCTTCATCCGGCGGGTACACGCCGATCACCGTCGAATGCTGACGGTCGGGGTCAATGAGGGCGATGCCGCAGCGATCCGCGCCGATGGCCTCCACCAGGCCGGCGGCGGCCCGGTGGGTGATGCGGGTTTCGTCCACTTCCACGTTGCTGCGGATGGCCAGGTCATTCAACAGGCGCAGCACCTGCACCTGCTGGCGCGACTGGCTGGCGCTCTGCTGCGATTCGTTGAGGTTGGCCAGCGTATCCAGCAGGGCGGCCACCTGGTTCACCACGATATCCAGCATTTCGCGTTCAATGGCCAGCAGCGCCAGCGGCCCGCGCGTATCGTTGATGCCGATGAAGCCATTGACGCGGCCCACCGTTTGCAGCGGCAGCAGCAGCAGCCCGCGCACGCCGGCTTCCACAAGCTGGCGGCGGCTGGTTTCGCCCAGGCGAGGATCACGCGCGACATCATCCATGACGACATCGCCGCCGCTGTTCAGCGCCTCGTACAGGTCAAATTCGGCCGGCACAGAAAAGGTGAACAGTGCGCCGGTGCTTTGCGACTGGCGCTGGCTGGCGCTGGCCACCGTGCGAAAGCCGGTCACGCTGCCCAGGCTGTCCCGTTCATACAGGTTAAGGGTGAGGAACTGCCCCGGCTGCACCACCTGCTGCGCCAGCGCGGCAATCATGGCTTCGTAGGTGGTGGCAGCCCGCAGGCTGGCGGAAAGCTGCGCCGTGCGCCGCAGGGCATTGTGCGTCACCCGGTTTTCAATGAGCATCATCAGCAAATCGGCGGCGGTTTGCGCCCGGGCGCAGTCGGCCGCCGTGTCCCCGGTCAGCGGGTAAGCCGGGTCAATGACAATATCCAGCAGGCCTTCCAGCGCCCCGGCGGAAAACAGCGGGGCCAGCAGGCGGCGCTGTGGCAGGGCGACCTGGGCCCGGGGCTGCTGGCGCAGGCGCTCATACAGCACATCTGCCACCACGCTGTCCGGCACGTCCTCCGCCACGGTGCTGGCCCGCAGCACGCAGCCGGTGGCCGTCACGCGCACCACGCGCCCGTCGGCCGCCAGCGGCCCCAGTCCCTGCACCAGCAGCGGCAGGGCCCGGGTGATGAAGGCGACGGTGTGCGTTTCGGTTTCGGCCAGCGCCCGCAGCGCCGGAATCATGTCCGTCATCGACGACATAGCAACTGCTCCACCCGGTCTTTAGCCGGCACTGGCTGCTTTCTGGCTGATTGGGGTGGCGTTATTGCCACTCCCACACCTGCTCGCCCGCCAGCAGCCGCCGAATCTGCTCCGGGAAGCGATCCGGGTCCAGCGGCTTGCCCAGGAAGCCATCAAAGCCGCTTTTCTGGGCGCGGCGCATCTGGTCTTCGCTGGCTTCGGCCGTCACGGCGCAGACGACGGTTTCTTTCAGGCGCGGGTTCGCCCGTACTTTTTGCAGCGCCTGGTAGCCATCTTCGTAGGGCAGGCGAATATCCATCAGGATCAGGTCAATGCGCGGCAGCGTCTCCGCGAACTGCACCACCTGCCAGCCGGAGGTTTTCCATTCACAGCGCTGCACCCCCATGAAGGCCAGCATCCGGGCAATCAGGACGAAGTTGGGGACGTTATCTTCCACCACCAGCACATGGGCTTCACTGGGTTCAATCGATATTCTGGGCATTCCAACCTACCTGATATAATGCATGAGATCCTGGACAAAAGTATCAATATTGATGGGCTTGCTGATGTAACCGTCGCAGCCCGCCTTCAAAATCATCTCCCGGTCGCCGGTCATGGCATTGGCCGTGAGGGCCACCACCGGCAGGTGAGCAATATGGCCAATCGCGCGAATGTGCTGCGTCGCCGTCAGGCCATCCATATCCGGCATACTGATGTCCATCAGAATTAAATCCGGCGGCTGATCGGTGGCCATCTGAATCCCCTGGCGGGCATTATCCGCTTCGGCCACATCAAATCCTTCGGCCATCAAAATGCGCCGCACCAGCATTCGGTTATTGGGATCATCTTCAATATACAGTATACGCGGCATGGTGTCCTCTCATCGCGTGTATACACCAACTTCACGGCCTGTCCGGGTACACCGGGCGACGCATACGCCCAACCAGTAAAGCCACCCCTGACAAACCGGATGCAGGCTGCGCCTATTATGAAACAACACGCCCCGCCTGACCAGTGAGGGCCTGTTTATTCTAACCGAAGATTACCGAAACGTTAGCGGGCCGGTTATTCGGCGGCGCGGCGGCCCGCATTCCTATGAGTATAGCTCATGCCGGGGCAAAACTTCCAAAAAGACCTGGCCCCGCGCTGCCGTCGCCCGGTTTTGTTGTATCATGGTAGCAGTTCTGGCACATCATCCATACCCTGTCACGGATAACGCATATGACGCAACGCTTTGCTGCTGTTTCCCCGGCGCTGCTGGCCGACCTGACGGCCAGCGTGGGGGCCGATAACCTGAGTACAACCGGGGCCGACCTGGCCCTGCACGCGCAGGATGCCGGTTTTCATCCGGCGCACGCGGCGGAGGTGGTGGTGTGGGCCCGCAGCGCGGAGCAGGTGGCGCGGGTGCTGCGGCTGGCCAGCCAGGCCGGCGTGCCCGTCACCCCCTGGGGCGTGGGCACCGGGCTGGAAGGCAACGCCATCCCGCTGTATGGCGGCATTCTGCTGTCGCTGGAGCGCATGGATGCCATTGTCGCCGTCCATGCGGATGATTTTCAGGTGACGGTGCAGCCGGGTATTTGCCACAAAGACCTGAACGAAAAGCTGGCCCGCTACGGGCTGTTCTTCCCGCCCGACCCCGGTGCCAATGCCACCATCGGCGGGATGCTGGCCAACAATGCGGCCGGCATTCGCACGGTGAAATACGGGGCCAGCAAGGACAATGTGCTGCGGATGCAGGTGGCGCTGCCGGATGGCCGGCTCATCTATACCGGGTCGCGCTCGGTGAAGCAATCTGCCGGCTACAACCTAACGCAGCTTTTCGTGGGCAGCGAAGGCACCCTGGGCATCATCACCGAAGCCACGCTGAAGCTGGTGCCGGTGCCGCAGTTCATGAGCGCCATGATCGCCGGTTTTGCCACCGTGGAAGCCGCCATCGAAACGGTGGTGGCGGTGCGCGGCAGCGGGGTCGATGTGGCGGCGCTGGAATTTTTGGACGAAACCAACACCCGCGCCCTCAATGCCGCCGGGACGGACATCGCGCCGTACCCCACGCTGCTGCTGGAAATCCACGCGGCCCATGCCGGCACGCTGGAGCAGGATATCGCCATTGTGCGCGACCTGTGCCAGCAGGCGGGGGCGCTCAGTTTTCGGGCGACGGCGGATACCGCCGAGCGCAAAGTGCTGTGGAACGCCCGCCACCATGCCTACGAAACGCTGGTACGCAATCATCCGGGGCAAAAAATTTTCATTATGGATGTCTCCGTGCCCATCAGCGCCTACCCGGATTTGATCGCCTTCAGCCGCCAGGTACTGGCGGAACACGGCATCAGCGGCTACATGAAAGGCCACGCCGGCGATGGCAATATCCATGTGGAACTGCCCTTTGGCGACCCGGACACCTACGCCAGGGTGCAGGCGGTGAACAGCGCCATCGTGCTGAAGGCCATCGCCCTGGGCGGCACCTGCACTGGCGAACATGGCGTGGGCATCGGCAAGGCGGCGTACATGGCCGCCGAGCATGGCGCAGCGCTGGCCGTGATGCAGCAGATTAAGGCGCTGCTGGATCCGCAGGGCATCTTGAATCCGGGCAAGATTTTCCCGCAGGCGTAAAGGATGGCAGGGAGCGCGTATGTCGATCCAGGATCGTGTGCGGTGGGATGGTGTGTTTCGGCGGCTGGTGGCGCAGCCCTACCCCGCCCCCGACCCGCTGCTGCTGCAATTTACGCCGCCGGCCCCGGCGCAGGGTCAGCCGCGGGCGCTGGATTTGTGCGGCGGGCAGGGGCAAAACGGGCTGTGGCTGGCGGCGCAGGGCTACGCGGTGGATATTATGGACATCAGCCGGGTGGCGCTGAACCGGGCCCGCGCCGAGATGACCATCCGCAATTTACGCAACGTCAATTTGCTGCAAATGGATGTGGATGAACTGCGGCTGGAAGCGGCACATTATGATGTGCTCGGCGTGTTTCGCTACCTGAAGCGCGGGCTGTTCCCGCTGTTGAAAGACAGCGTGCGGCCGGGCGGGCGCATCGTTTACGAAACGTACAATGTGCGCTATCTGGACGTGGTGCCCGGCTTTAACCGGGCCTTTTTGCTGGAAACCGGCGAACTGCCGGGCATCTTCGCCGGCTGGGACATCCTCTATGAGGAAGAAACCGACCATAACAGCCGGCTGGTGGCGGTGCGGCCGGTGCCGCCCTGGTGAGCTGCGCCGGCCGCCGGTCACAGGGCTGGCGGGGGCCATTGCAGCCGGGCGTAGATGTCGCGCCAGCGTTCTCGCAGGGCCGCGGCTGCCGCCGGCACGATGAACGGGCGATAGCCCAGGCTCAGATAGAGTGCCAGGGCCGGCAGCCGCCAGTCTTCGGTGTACAGATGGACGTGACCGCGACCGCGACCGCGGCCCGTGGCCAGCAGCGTGCCGGTGACGGCCGCGCACACGGCCCGCCCCAGGCCGCGCCGGGCATGGTCAGGATGCGGGTCGCCGGCCAGCCAGCCGAATTCCAGCCCTGCCGGATGCGAGTCGGTCACATCGGTTAAGCCCATGGCACCGGCCACCGGCTGGCCGCTGGCCATGTGGACGGCCAGCAGCCAGGTGCCAGGGATCACGCGGGCCTGCCAGGGAGCCAGGCGGGCGGCATCCCACACCCCGAAGCCCGCCCGCGCCATCAGCCGGTAGAAGCCCTCTGCATCGCCCGGCTGCCACGGCCGCAGGGCATACCCCGGCGGCAAACGCACCGGGGGCAGCGCCTGCGTCGGGGGATAGATCATCTCCAGTTGCGCCGGGGAACTCACGGGGCCACCGCCTGCACGTACAATTGACCGTCCCGCAGTTCCCACAGGTGGGTGGCCACCCGGTCAATGAAGCGCCGGTCATGGCTGACGGCCAGCAGCGCCCCCGGAAAATGCCGCAGCGCGGCTTCCAGCGCTTCCAGGCTCAGCGGATCCAGGTGATTGGTGGGTTCATCCAGCAGCAGCACGCTGGCGCGGGCGGCCAGCAGGCAGGCCAGCCCCAGTTTGCGCCGCTGCCCCTGGCTGAGGTCGGCGATGCGCTTCTGCGGCAGGCTGGCATCGGTAAATAAGCCGCTGCGATGCAGTTCCGCCAGCAGATCACGATCCGCGGCCGGGGTGAGGGCCGCCGCCCGGTAAGCGGCCAGCACCGGCTGCGTGCCGTCCTGCGTTTCCCCTTCCTGATCGAGATAGCCGGTCTTCGCGCTGGACGACAGGGCGATGTGCCCGGCATCCGGCGTGATGTGCCCGGCCAGCAGCCGGAGCAGGGTGGTTTTGCCGGTGCCGTTGGGCGCAACCAGCACCGCCCGTTCACCGCGGCGCAGCACCCCGCTCAGGTTCTCGAACAGGACGCGCCCGCCGTAGCGCTTCGTCAGCCCGGTAAAGCGCAGCGGCTCGGCACTGGTCAGCGGCAGCGGGTCAAACTCAAAGCGGATCGTCCAGCGGTGGGCGGGGTTTTCCGGCAGCGTGTCTTCCAGGGTGGCGAGGCGCTGGCGGGCATCCCGAATGGTACGCCGGCGCGTGTCCTGAGCGTTGGCGCGGCGGGCATTGTACAGCAGCTTATCGCCATCCGGCGGGGGCGGCGCGGCCTTCGGGTTGTGCGTTTGCATTTTCACGCTGCGCTTCAGGCTGCTGATGGCGCTCACCTGGCCGATGTAAGCATCCAGCGCCTGCGTGTACTCGGCTTCGCGCTGCGCCAGATAATCGGCATAGCGGCCGTAGTACGTTTTCAGGCGGCGCGTCACCGGCGACAGTTCCAGGATGTGCGTGGCCACCCGATCCATAAAGACGCGATCATGGGTGATGAGCAGCAGCGTGCCCGGATACGTCGTCAGCCACGTTTCCAGCCAGGCGATGCCGGCCGCATCCAGATGATTGGTCGGTTCATCCAGCAGCAGCAGATCGGGCGGGGCCAGCAGCAGCGCGGCCAGCGCCACGCGCGTTTTTTCGCCCCCGCTGAGGCGGCTGAAGGGCTGTTCGTGCCGCAGGTAGCCAATTTGCAGCCCGGCGAAGATGGCCGCAGTACGATTTTCCAGGTCATAGCCGCCGCCGGCTTCCAGGCGGGTTTGCAGGTCGCCATAGCGGGCCAGCAGCGTCGCCAGCACGTCGTCCGGCTGCGGTTGGGCCATCTGCTGCGCCAGGGCCTGCATTTGCGTGTGCAGCGCCGCCAGTGAGCCGGCCGCCTGCGCCAGATACTGGCCGATGCTGTGGTCAGGCGGCAGGGTGATCTCCTGCGGCAGGTAGCCCATGGTGCTGCCGGGCGCGGTGCGCATGAGGCCGCGGTCGGGCGTTTCCTGCCCGGCGATGAGGCGGGCCAGGGTGGTTTTGCCCGCGCCATTTTCCCCCACCAGCGCCGCCCGGTCGCCCCGGTTCAGCGTGAGGGTGATGTCTTCCAGCACCGGTTTGATGCCGTAATGTTTGGTCAACTGCTGCACATGCAGCATTTCGTAAGTAAGCATGGTGGTTCGGCTCCGGTCAATTCTGCGCTGCGAACAGGAATCAGAAAACGCTGCCGGGAACCCCGCGCAGCGTCGATCAGGCCGCATCGTATGGATCGACTGTTGACCAGGCGCATTCCGCACGAAGCGCAAACACGATCGCTACAGGGACTATCCCGCCGCTGTGGCTGCGTGTGTGCGAATGTCCGTCATGCTCTGCCCTTTGAACCGAACCAGCATTGTCCGGGAGATCGTGGCCGGGCCCGTATCCGCCGTGACAGCCTGATTCAAACACAAAAGCCGGGGGCTGTCAAGGCGGGGGCCGGGCAACAGGGTCACGATGGATTGTGATCGTGACCCTGGTACATCAGGCGGGATGAATGCGCTGCCATCACCCTGGAGCGCCGAACACGCCC
>JALOOI010000178.1 GCA_025454495.1 Anaerolineae bacterium | reverse complement strand
TGTTCGGCGTGCAAACGCGGGCCGCCCGGCTGGTGTGGGCCGCGGGCTATGCGGCGCTGTGGCTGGCGCTGCTGGCCGTGCGGCTGGCGGCGCAAACCGCCGTCGCGCTCAGCGATGAGCAGTTCGTCTGGATTCCGTGGGCGCTGCTGGCCGTGGTGGCGGCCACCTGGCTCACCGACCGGGTGGCCGCGCTCAGGCATTATCCGCCGGCTTTTGCAGGTCATTCATAATCCACACCAGGGCTTTTTTCAGGTCAGTGGCCAGTTTTTCGCCGCCGGGGATGGTGTTTTCGTACACGATGAAGCGCAGGTGACGAATGTCAAACGGCAGTTTTTGCACGTCTTTTTCCTGCGTCAGCAGCACCGCCGGCTTGCCCAGGGTATGGGCGATGCCCAGTTCATAATACACATTGGCGTTCACCTCCGTCGTCTCCACCACCACCACGCGGCAGGCGTTGATGGCCGCCCACACTTCATTGATGATGATGCCGGTGACGGAGGCGAAATCGTCCCCGCGCCGGATGGTGAGATTAAGATCATCCACCACGCGCCGGATGATGTTCTGGTAGATGGCATCGAACTGCGGGCGAAACGGCATAATCATGAACAGATCGGCCTGGAACTGGCTGTCCTGGGCGGGCGGCCCGAAGATGGGGGTCACGGACAGCCAGCCGCTGTGGGTGGGGCGCGTCATTTTTTGCGCGTCGTGCATTTCCAGCGCGCGGCGCACCAGTTGCTCCAGGTCATCCCCGGCGATGCTCAGCGCCCGCTGCACGGTTTGCTCCAGCATATCCGGCACGGCGGCCGTCACCGGCAGCGTTTCGATGGTCTCATCGCCGGCTTCGGCGCGGAAGGCCTGCACGGTGGGGATGACCGGGGCGGCGGCCCGCTGGCGCTTTTTGTAATTGCCAATGCCCAGGATCACTTTGGCCGTCAGGTCAGCCGGCTGTTTAAAATAGGTCAGGATATGGCGCTCGGCCAGAAAGTCACGGAAGGCGGCAAAGCGGGCTTCGCCGCCGGTTTTGAGCGCTTCGGGGATGAAGATGAGGCACAGCAGCCCGCGCTCCATGGCGTACTGATATTCCTGCTCGATGGCGGATTGCGTTTGCCCGGCCGGTACGCGGCCATAGTGGCTGTAAATGCCCACCAGAATCTGGCATTCGTCGATGAGCCGGCGGGCGGCGGCCGGGCGCTGTGCGTCATCGCCGGCGGTGACATCGTTGAGGGTGATGGCCGAGATGGGGAACTCGCTGAAGCGGAACAGCGCTTCTTTCACCGCGTTTAAAAGGCTGTGGTCGCTGTCATTGTCGCCGGTGCTGATGAAGACTTTGTAGGGCATGGTGGCGTGTCCTGTGTGCGGTCGATCCACCGGGAATGATAACACATTCAGCGCCGGCGGGGCGCGGCCGGGCGGGCAAACGCAGCCAAATGGAGGGGCAGCAGCGCACGCTTATGACCTTTCCGCGCCCTCACCCCCCGCCGCTGTGCCGGGGTGCCGGAGTGCAATTCGCAGCGGCACGCTGCCATCGTGCCCCTGGGTTGTGTGTGGCAGCAGGCACAGGCGCAGCCGACGGAGCCGCCCTGTGCCCCGGCTGTGCTAGCCGGTCGCGCCCATGCCGCTGGCAATGCCGTTCACCGTCAGCAGCAGCGCGGGCAGCAGGGCCTCTGAGCGCTGCTGTCGCCACTGACGCAGCAGGTGTAACTGCGTCTGGTGCAGCCGGGCCAGCGGTGCCTGCCGCAGCAAAATAACACCGGCGACATTGGGGCGCTTCTCAAACAGCGGCCCGTCATAGATCGTCTCCAGGAGCTGCGTCGTGCGCGTCAGTTCGGCGCGAATGAGCTGCATCAGGCGTTCCCGCAGCGCGGCATCTTCCACCAGCGCGGCGTATTGTTCCATCAGTTCCGGGTGCGTGAGCATGATGCTGGTGGCGCTGCTGCTGAGGATGTTATGCAGAATCGGCAGGTCAAAGGCGTGCTGGCACACCCGATCAAAAGCGGCCGGCTGGTCGCGCTGTAATTCACTCAGGGCCGTGCCCAGCCCGTACCAGCCGGAAATTAAGAAGCGGGACTGGCTCCAGCTAAACACCCAGGGGATCGCCCGTAAATCGGCCAGCGTGTGCTGCCCGGTGCGGCGGGCCGGCCGCGACCCAATGCGGCTCGCTTCGATCACATCAATCGGGGTGGCCTGGCGATAAAACGTGATGAAATCGGTTTCCTCCAGCAGCGCCTGATACTGCTGCCGGCTGCGGGCGGCCAGCGCGTCCAGCCACGGAGTCAGGTCTTCCGGCGGGGCCGTCCGCGCCTGCTCCACCGCCGAGGCGGCCAGCGTGCCCGACAGCAGCAGTTCCAGATTATGGCTGGCGGTTTGCAGGTTGGCATATTTATGGGCGATCACTTCGCCCTGCTCGGTCAGGCGTAAATCGCCCCGCAGCGTATCCGCCGGCAGCGCCCGCAGAAAGCGATGCGTGGGGCCGGCACCCCGGCTGATCGACCCGCCGCGGCCGTGAAAGAAGCGCACCCGTACCCCAAAAGCATCGCCCACCGTGCGCAGGGCGGATTGCGCGCGGTACAGGTGCCAGGCGCTGGCCAGCAGCCCGCCATCTTTGTTGCTATCGCTGTAGCCGATCATCACCTGCTGCACGGGGGTGCTGCTGCCCTGCTGCGCCTGGTGATAGGCCAGGCTGCGCTGCGTGATGGGCGCGGCCAGAAACGTCTGTAAAATGGCGGGGCTGTGTTCCAGATCGGCGATGGTCTCGAACAGCGGCACCACCGGCAACTGGCACACCAGTCCGTCCGGGGTCAGGCGGCACAGCCCGGCTTCGCGGGCCAGCAAATACACCACCAGCAAATCGGAGACATCGCGGGTCATGCTCACGATCAATGCGCCCACGCCGGCCGCGCCATGCTGCTGGATGAACTGTGCCACCCGGCGATAACAGGCCAGCACCGCCTGGGCTTCGGGGCCCAGGGGTGCATCCGGCAGGGTGAGCGGGCGCGGCAAATGCAGTTCCGCCTCCAGAAACTGCCGGCGGCGGGTTTCGTCCCAGGCGGGGAAATCGGTATCGGCCTGGCCGCCGGCAGCCAGGAGCTGCGCCACCGCCAGGTCATGAAAGCGGCTGTTCTGGCGAATATCCAGCACCGCCAGATGAAAGCCAAAGGTCTGCACCAGCCGTAACAGCGGCCACACGTCCGCCTGGGCCAGCCGCCGGGCCCCCGCGGCCACCAGGCTGTCGTGCAGGATCACCAGGTCGGCGGCCAGTTCGCCGGCGTGGGCGTAAGGCCGGGGGCTGGCCTGGTCTGGCAGGCGGGCCAGCAGCAGGTTCACCCACTGCCGCCAGGGTTCTTCGGTGTTGCGCTGCATGGCCTGCGCCCCGGCCGGGCCCAGGGCGGCGGCGGCCGTGGCCAGATGTTCGGCGAAGGCGGCCGGGACGGTGTGCGTTAAGCGCGACAGGCTCAACTGGCGGGCCAGCGTCGTCAGATGTTCGCGCAGCAGGCTGAGCGCACTCGCCCGCAGTTCCAGCAGGGTGTCCCAGGTGGTATCGGCCGTGACGAAAGGATGCCCATCCCGATCACCACCCACCCAGGTACCGAAGCTCAGGCGGGGCAAAGCGGCGGGGCTGGTTAACACCTGCGGGTCAAAGCCGGCTTCCACCCAGGCCTGGGCCAGGCGCTCATCCAGCAGCGTCAGCGTGCGGGGGAAGATGTGCCGCAAATAATAGACGACGTTACGCACTTCGGAGGCAATATCCGGCTTGTCCAGGTAAATTTCCCCGGTTCGCCACAGCCGATCCAGCGCCGTTTTGATGGCTTCGCGGATGAGCCGTTTTTCCTGGGGAGTCCACATCTGGTTTTCTAAATCCACCAGCAGCAAATAGAGGTGGCGATGCTGCTCCAGGACGGTGTAGCGTTTGGCTTCGGTGGGGTGCGCCGTCAGCACCGGCTCAATGTGCACCTGGCGCAGGTGGGCGGCCACCTGCTCATCCGTCAGGCCCTGCTGCCGCAGCAGGCGCAGGTTCTGGCTCCACAGCCCGGAAAAGCGGTTGACCGCATCATCTTTTTCAAGCTGCCGCCGATACTGCACGACGGCATTTTCTTCCACCAGCTTCAACAGTTGAAAAGCGATGGAGTAAGCCTGGGTGAGCTTGATAGGATCGAGGGTGGGCGCGGCGGCCGCGTGGTCGCGGTCGCGGTCGGAATCGCGGTCGCGGTAGTCGGGCAGCGTCTGCCAGGGCAGGGCGGCCGCCAGTTCCACTTCCCCGTTATCTTCCAGCACTTCACGCAGGCACTGCATCAAAAACTGAATATCATGATCGACTTTGTCAAAATCGCTGGTCTTGGAGCCAGAAAAGAGCACCATGGTTAACCCCCTGCTGCCAGTAAATCCACCTGTCCGGTTGTGAGATCATAATAGCCGGTGGCGATTTGTAAGCGGTCTGCGCCCACGGCCTCACCGATAATCGTACTGTGCCGGGCCAGATAAGCGGCGGCAAACCGCGTATTGGCGCGAATGGCCTGCTTCAGGACATCGCCGGCGGTGCGATCCAGGCCGGTCAGGGCCGGGCGAATGTGTTCGGCCAGGGCGGGCAGGTGTCCGGGCAGGGGCTGATCTTTGACGACGGCGGTCACGGCACCACAGGCGCTGTGCCCCACCACCATCAGCAGCGTGACTTCCAGCGCCAGCACGGCATATTCCAGGCTGGCCATGGCTAACGTATCGATCGCGTGCCCGGCGGTACGCACAATGAATAAATCGCCCAGGCCCTGATCGAAAATGATTTCCGCCGGCACCCGTGAGTCTGAGCAGCTCAGGATGGCGGCGAAGGGGTGTTGTCCATCCACCAGCGTCTGGCGGTGAAAATTGGTCTGGTGCGGGTGTAACTGGCGCATGGCTGCATAACGACGATTGCCGGCCATCAAGCGTTCCAGGGCTTCCTGAGCGTGCATTGTCCCCCCGACATTCGCTACAATAAATCAGATGTAGATTAACAAAATCTGGTGATGCTGTAAAGGCAGTGGCGGGGGCAGGGCATTCAATTCGCGGTGAGCGGCTTTGCAGGGTGACGATGCAGCGCGGTCGGTAGAGAGGGGATGAACAGGGACGCGCTCTATTGCGCCCCGGCCGGCTGCCACAGCGGGACCCGAACACAGGCACCCGCTGCGGCAGGGATCGCGCTCTTACGCTGCGGCCGGGGCCGCCGGCTGCGGCGCTGTGCTGCGATTCCGCAGGAACAGCACCAGCGCCCCCACAAACACCAGCGCCACAAACACCTGCGAGCTGTTGATGCTGGTGCCAGGTACGTAAGCCACTTCCACGCGCAAAAATTCCAGCAGAAAGCGGATGACGCTGTACTGCATCAGATACAGCAGGAAAATATCGCCGGTCTTGAGGGCGATGTTCCCCAGTTTGCCGCGCTGGAACAACGTCAGCAGGACGAAGAAGGCCAGCAGGCTCCAGAGCGCTTCATACAGAAACAGCGGGTGGAACAGCGTCGTTTCCGGGTATTCCACCATGCTGGCAAACGCCCCCACGCGATGCTCACGGTCGATGACGATGCCCCAGGGCAGCGTGGTGGGGGAGCCGTACAATTCCTGGTTCACATAATTGGCCCACCGGCCGATGGCCTGCGCCAGCGGCAGCGCCACCGCCGCAATATCCAGCCACGGCCAGATGGCGATGCCTTCGGCCGGAAAATCGGTGGTGAAGCGTTCCAGGCGGTACGGGGTGACGGACTGGCCGCGCACGCGCTGGAACAGCGCCGTGGGCACCCAGGCGATCAGCCCGAAGATGAAGCTGAGGGGGCTGAACAGATAGTAGAAGAATTTGGCCACGGTGTTATGATAGCGGCTGCAATACAGCCACGCGCCGAACAGGCCGCCCAGCACGGCACCGAAGATGCTCAGGCCGCCCGTCCACACCGCAATTGCGCCGCCATCGGTGTTGAAGAAGTTGGCCAAAAACCAGGCCGTATCCTTGCACACCGCGCCTTCCACCCCGCAGCCGGCCGTAAAAGACACCGGC
The DNA here is from genome assembly GCA_025454495.1 of Anaerolineae bacterium. Classification (GTDB taxonomy): domain Bacteria; phylum Chloroflexota; class Anaerolineae; order Aggregatilineales; family Phototrophicaceae; genus JALHOR01. The sequence continues at coordinate 2,956 of JALOOI010000178.1, read as the reverse complement.
GGGAACAGCACAAACCACAGCCGCGCCCCGATGATGCCGGGGAAGATGGCCCACGTCAGCCCGCCCCACACATGGTCAGCGTACATTTTGCGGCGCGTGGCAAGCTGTGCCGCCACCGTGGCCGCCACCAGCATCGCCACCACAATGATGATGCCGTAGTAGCGAATTTGCAGATCGCCCGCAAACGTATCATTAATGAGAATATACTGATCTCTGAAATCCATAGCCTTTATTCGCCTCTGCGTTTTAAAGTTCGATAGACATACCACAGGCGCTGGAGTGTGGTGATATTCGTGCCCACTGCCAGGATCAACATGCCAATATCCAGCAGCGCCGGGATGAGCAGCAGCCCCGGCATGAGCAGCATGGCCACAATGACCGCCAGGCGCTCCAGCCGGGTGAACAGGCCGACGTTGACCCGTACCGACACATCCACCTCATCGGCCCGCGCCCGCACATAGCTCACGCCAAAGCTGCCAATGGCCGCTAACTGCGCCAGCACCAGCATTTCCAGCCGCCCCTGCACGGCAAAATGATAACTCAAAGCCGCAAAAATGAAACCGTCAGCATAACGATCCAGCGTGGAATCCAGCACGGCCCCAAAATGGCCCTGGCGCTGCATGATGCGGGCCACCGCGCCATCCAGCGCGTCCAGCGGCAGCCCGGCGATGAGGATCAACGCGCCCGTTTGCAATTCCCCGCGGGCGATGAACAGCGAGGCCACCAGCACGATCACCAGCCCGGCGGTGGTAATCATATCCGGGTGAATACCCCGGCGGTGCAGCCACCCGGCCACGCTGTTCAGCGGGGCCGCGACCAGGCGGCGCAGGCGGTCGGTAAGCGTGATAGGCGGCGGTACAGTCATAGGCTTCCCTGGGGCCGGGGCACAACCGGCACAGGCCTCTATTATTCGCGCCAGGCAGAGGGCTGTCAAAGGGGGAATTTATGCCACAATTTGTTATCATGATCGGCAGAGATCATCATCAGCGGGGAGAAGGATGAATGCCGCCCATTATCCTGCCGGCCACGCGCCAGGAACATGATACGCTGCTGCGGAATTTGTACCAGTTTTACACCTATGAGTACACGCGCTTTATGCCCTGGCACGTCAGCGCCGGCGGCCGCTTTCACGAAAGTGACCTGGATGGCTGCTGGGAGGAAGGCACGCAGATTTTTTTGCTGTGGCAGGAGGCGCACCCGGCCGGCTTCGCCATCATCGAGGTGGACGTAGCCAGCGAAACGCTGCCGGACGTGCGCGTGCGCTATATGCTGGAATTTTTCATCATGGCGGCCTGCCAGCGCCAGGGGCTGGGCGAGCACCTGGCACGATTTTGCTTTGACCGGCTGCCGGGCCGGTGGGAAGTGACCGAACTGAAAGAGAATACGGCGGCCCAGGCCTTCTGGCGTAAATGCATCGGGCGGTATACCGGCGGGCGCTATGAAGAAGCCTGGCTGGACGAGGGCGCGGTGCTGCTGCAACAGTTTGATACGGCCGATCGGGTGTCGTCCAGCCTGGGCGAGGCGGGGTAAGCCGGCCCGGGCCCGGCCGTGCTATTTCACCAGCCCGGCCCGCCGCAGATCGTACAGCAGCACTTTTTCAAACGGGCTGTCGGTCGTCACCTGAAGATAATGCACCCCGCGCCGGGCGCAGCCGTCGCGCAGGTCATGCAGCCACGCCGCCAGCCGCTGCTGATACAGCCCGCGCAGGGTGGCATCAATGGTCACTTCCTGCGGCTGACCCGTCTCCACGTCAATCAGGCGCAGGTCGCCCGCCAGCGGCGGTTCCAGTTCATCCGGCGACAGCACATGCAGCAGCGCCACCTCGTGGCCTTTGGCCAGCAGCGCCTGCAGTCCCTCCAGCGCCCCGGCCGGGGCCAGCACATCGCTGATGAAGAACAGCAGTCCGGGGCGTTTTTCGCGCAGGGCATAGCGGCGCAGCGCCGCGTTTAAATCGGTGGTGCCGGCGGCGCTGAGGCTGTGCAGATAGTGCAGCAGGCGCAGCGTTTGGCCGCGGCCGCGCACCGGGCCAAAGCCGGCCCGCTCGTCCAGCGGGGCCACGTTCAGCCGGTCCTGGTTACGCAGGGCGATGTAGCCCACCGCCGCCGCCAGCCGCTGCGCGAACAGGAATTTGTGCGCTCCGGGCCTGTCGTCCGCGGCCGGCGGCCAGTCCATGCTGCCGGAGGCATCCAGCAGCACATGCACCGCCAGGTCTTCTTCGTCTTCCAGCAGTTTGATGTACGGCTTATCCAGCCGGGCGTATACGTTCCAGTCCAGCCGGCGCAGGTCATCGCCGGGGGTGTAATCGCGGTAATCGGCAAATTCGATGCTGGTGCCGCGCCGCACGGAACGGCGTTCGCCCTTCATGGCCCCGGCGCGAATGTGCTGCGGTACCAGCATGAGGGCCTCCAGCCGGCGGCGGCTGGCTTCGGGCAGCAGGTGCTGGACATCGGTCATGGGGTATCCTCCGGCCGGCTCAGTAACCGGCGGCGCTCATCCAGCCACTGCCGCGCTTCGGCTTCGCGCTGAAACAGGCGGGTGGCCTGGCGCTGCGCGGCCGGAAGCTGCTTCAGCAGGGCGCTGCTCAGCCACAGCATCAACGAATCCTCCAGCAGCACCGCCACCGATTCGCGCAGGCCGGGCGGGGTGCGCCGTGCCACCTGCATCACCGCTGTCACCAGGTGCGGGGTGAGGTGAATACCGCGCAGATCGCTCAGCGACCGGCGGTGCCGCCCGGTTTCAGCATAAGCCAGGTCATGCTCATGGGCCAGCCGCAGCCAGGCATCCACCGTGGCCCGGTCATTCTGATGCAGACGATACTCAATCAGATCGGCCGCACTTTCCCACCACACCAGGCCTTCCAGTTCCGGCATTGTTCAGCGCTTTGTCGTGTTCAGGAGTTCCTGAACCAGCTCATCCGGGCGAATGCCTTCGGCCTGGCCTTCAAAATTCAGCAGCA
>JALOOI010000177.1 GCA_025454495.1 Anaerolineae bacterium | reverse complement strand
CGGCGGCACTGCGCCCTACAGCTTCCAGGTCAGCGGCACGCCCACCGGCGGCACCGTCAGCGGCACCGCACCGAATTTGACCTTTACGCCGGATGCTGGCTTCAGCGGCACGGGTGAAGTGCTGTACCGCGTGCAGGATGCCACCGGCATGGTCACGCGCGGGCGGGTGCGCGTCATGGTCGCGCCCGATCTCATCTCGCCACCCCGGCCGGTGAATGCCGTGCCCGGCCAGCCGGTGAACCTGACGCTGACGGCCAGCGGCGGCCGCGAACCCTATACCTTTAGCAACCTCAGCCGCCCGGCCAATGGCACCCTCACCGGCACCGCGCCGGATTTGACCTTTACGCCGGCCAATGGCTTCAGCAGCAGCACCAGCTTCACCTTCACCGTCACCGATGCCAATGGCGATACCGTCACCGGCCGCGCCAATATCACCGTGGCCAGGCTGGCCGCCGCCTCCCGGACGCTGACGCTGCTGGCCGGGCAGGACGTGGCCCTGTCGCTGACGGCCACCGGGGGCATTCCGCCGTATCGTTTCCGGCAGCTCACCACCCCGGTCGGCGGTGTCCTCGTGGGCCAGTCACCCGCCCTGCGCTATCTGGCGAACGGCAACTTCAGCGGGGTGGAAACGCTGTCCTTTGAAGCGCAGGACAGCCAGGATACCACCGTTACCTTCACCATCACCATCACGGTCAACCGGCCGGCGGCCACCATCCCGGTGACGACCACCGCCATGGAAACGCCCCTGGTCAATAATGGTAACTGCACCCTGCTGGAAGCCCTGCTGGCGGCGCACAACAACAGCGCCGTGGATGCCTGCCCGGCCGGCAGCACCGGCATGGATGTGGTGGAACTGCCGGCCGGATTGTTCAACATTCAGGTTAACCCGGTGGACACCTGGGTCGGCAACGGCAGCCGGCTGACGCTGCGCGGGGCCGGGACAGAGCAAACCGTCATCTGGGGCTATTACGATCGGCCCTTTATGACGACCTGGCTGAGCAGCAGTGAAACCATCTTCACCGGGATCAGTTTTGAAGGCTGGCCCAGAGGGATCGTGGACGGCACTGGCAGCGTGACGCTGGATACGGTGCGCGTGAACACTGCCGGCGCACGCATGAGAACCGCGATGGTGCGTATGCCCGGTGGTGAGCCGGGGCGGTTAACGGTACGCAACAGCATTTTCATCAGCCGGGACCTTGAGAGCTTTCAACCCGCCCTGTTAACGCGCGACCCGGTGGTGACGACGATCACCGGCAGCGCCTTCAGCATGACGTATGACATCATGCGGGTGAGCCATGCCACCCTGACCCATAACTGCCTGCTGGGCCTTTACCCCAACCGCTTTGACCTGTTGCCGTCGGTGCTGGTGGAGAATAACTACATCGCCGGCAGCACCCCGCTGGAACAGCGCCCGGCCCTGTGCAATCCGATTATGCCCGCGCAGGTGCTTATCCCCCCTGGCGATACCGCCGCGCTGGCGCGGGCCATCCGGGAAATTCCCTATTACGATCAAATGACCATTGTGCTGGCCGCCGGCAGCACCTACAGCTTTGCCGCCCCCGATGACAGATCGAGCTGGCCTGCGTATCTGGCGGCACTGCCGAGACTATCCGGTAACTTCATTGTGGAAGGCAACGGCGCAACGCTCACCCGCACCGGCAGTGAACCCTTCCGGCTGCTCGTGGCGATCGGCAGCGGCACCGGCACCGGCACCGGCACCTTCCGTAACCTTACCCTGGAGAATGGCCACAGCCAGCAAGACGGCGGGGCCATGTACCTGTCCAGCGGCCAGTTCGGGCTGGAAAATGTCACCTTCCGCCAGAACCGCAGCGATAACGAGGGCGAAGCGGTAGCCGTTGAACATATTTCTTCGTCCTTATTCACCTCCACCAGCCTCACCGTGGTGAACTCCTTCTTTGAGGGCAACGGCGATGGTCTGGGGCAGGTGCTGGCGCTGGGCGGGCAGGATGTGGCGCTGGACATCACCGGCAGCCAGTTTAGAAACAACCCGGCAGAGGCGCTGCTGCTGCCCTCATCGGTGAACCGGCCGGTACAGGTGCGCCAGACCTGCTTCATGAACGGGCAGCCGGCCCTCCCGCAGCGGGACTGGTCGACCGGCACGGTGCTGAATTTAACCGGGAACTGGTGGCACGCGGCCGATGGCCCGTCCGGCAGTGGCCCGGGCAGCGGCGACAGTGTGCCGCCGGGGGTGACGTTCAGCCCGTACCTGACGGAACCGCCGGCGCACTGCCAGGACCTGCAGGTGCCGGATATCACGCAGGCGGTGGTCAGCGAAAGCCCGGTCGCGCTGGTGCTGCGGCCCATCGGCGGCCGGGCCCCGCTCACCTACAGCCTCACCCCGCCCACGGCCGGCGGCACGGTGACGGGCACCGCCCCGAATTTAACCTTTACCCCGGCGGCCAATTTTGTGGGCGTGGTCAGCTTCACCTACACCGTGACCGATGCTAATAATCGCACCGACACCGGCACCGTCACGCTCGATGTCCTGGGGCAGGGTGTGATCACGGTGACGAGCACCGCGCAGGAAGTGCCGTTCGTCACCAATGGCAACTGCACCCTGGGCGAAGCGATCCACGCTGCCAATACCAGCACCGCGGTGGATGCCTGCCCGGCCGGGCGCGGGCTGGACGTGATCCGCCTGCAAAATGCCACCTACACGCTGCAAAACTTCCATACTGCCGATGCCAGCACCCAAACCGGGCTGCCCATCATCAGCTCGAACATGGTCATCGAAGGCGGCAGCGGCACGGTCATTCAGCGGGCAGCAGATGCGCCGCAGTTCCGCCTGCTGCTGGTGAACAGCGCCGGCTCGTTAACCCTGCGCCGGCTGACGCTGCGCGGAGGCAGCCTCTCGACGGCAGATACCACCTTCGGCGGGGCCATCAGCGCCGCCGGGCCGCTCACGCTGGACAGCGTGACGATCAGCGACAGCAGCGCGTTCTATGGTGGGGCCATCAGCTTCATCGCCAGCGACGGCACGGTGGCCTTGAACATCAGCAACAGCACCTTCACCGGCCACGAGGCCAGACAGGGCGGGGCGCTGTTCGTATGCGGGACGACCAGCATCACCGGCAGCACGTTCAGCGACAATACCGCCAATATCGGCGGGGCACTGGTGACGTGCAACGACGAGACGATGCCCGTCACCATCACCGGCAGCCACCTGGTGAATAACGTGGCCACCCAGAACCCGACGCAGAATAACCCTTATGGCGGCGGCAGCGCCATTTTCTCCATGGGCGGCCGGATCAGCATCACCGGCAGCGTGCTGCGCGATACGCCCGACAGCACCCTGACACTGATCGACACATCGAAAGCCAACATGCCGCGCACCAACATGCCGCTCACCATCACCGGGAGCTGTGTGATCGGGCACAGCATCTATGGTTTGCAGATGCATCTGGAGGATAACTGGTGGGGATCGTCCAGCGGGGCCGGCGGCTTTTACAGCGGCCATGGCACGCCCATCCTCCCTGGGAATATGCATCCATTCTTCATCACCACCTATACGCGCTTCCTCACCGCGTCCATCCTGGGCTGCCCGGTGCAGCCGGTGCGGCCACAGCCGCAAACCCTGACGACTCCGCCGCATGTGCCGCTGAACCTGCAACTGACGGCTATTGATGGCCGGCCGCCGTACACTTTTACGGTGATTGCGCCGCCAGCCAACGGCACCCTGTCCGGCACGCCGCCCGCCCTGACGTATGTCGCGGACAGCGGCACCGATTACGTGACTTTCCAGGTGCGTGATGCGGCCGGTAACGTTGCCGAAGCCAGCATCACCATCCATGTCCCGCTGCCGCTGCGGCTGTCGCTGCCCGATCTGCCGCTGCTGCCGGGCACATCGTCGCTGCCGCTGAACCATAACCTGCCGGCCAACCTGCTGCTGCCCGTGGAAGGCGGGGTGGGGCCATTTACGGCCGTCATCGTCACTGCGCCGCAGCAGGGCACGGCCACGCTGGCCCCGCAGACTGACGCGCTGCGGCTCACCTACACCCCGGCCGCGGGCTTCAGCGGGCGCGATACGCTCAGTGTGCGCGTGACCGATGCCCTGGGCAGCAGCACCGCCCTGGTGGTGCCGCTGGAGGTGCTGCCGCCGGTGGCCGTGCTGGATCAGCAGTATCGTACTGCGATGGGCCGCCCCATCACCGTCCGGCCGCAACTACAGCACGTGGTGCCGGCGCTGCTGCCCGCTGCCACTTACTACACAGTGGCCCCGGTGGGGCAGCCGGCCCGCGGCCGCCTGCTCATCTTCAACGGAGTCTGGACGTACTTCCCGCCGGCCGGCTACCTGGGCACCGATACCCTCCAGTACCGCGTGTCCGGCCCCGGCGGCGTGCTCAGCGTGGCCACCATCACCGTGGAGATCGTAACGCTGGCCGCCCTGAACCCGGTGAGCGCTCCGCCCGTCAGCCTCACCACCGCGCCGGGCGTGCCCATCACCTTCAGCCTGACGGCCGCGGGGGGCAATACGCCCTACACCTTTACCCTGCTCACCGAACCGGCGCACGGCACGCTCAGCGGCACCGCGCCCCTGTTCACCTATCGCAGCACCGGCACCACCAGCGTCATCGAAACGCTGCGCTATCGCGTTACCGACAGCGTGGGGCGCACGGCGGAAAATGAGATCAGCATCGACGTGCGCGAGCCGTTACAGGCGGCCGCGCTCAGCGTGGTGGCCTTACAGGCGCAAACCCTGCCGCTAAAACCGCCGATTCGAGGTGGCACGCCGCCGTATGACCTGTCCATTGTGGTGCCGCCGGAACAGGGCGAGCTGCTGGAAACGGCAGACGGCTGGCTGTACATCCCCGGCGCGAACTTCACCGGCAGCGAAATGATCGTGTATGAGGTGGCCGATGCCGACCTGGACCGCGACAACAGCACCATTCGTATCACCGTCGCGCCGCTGCTGCTGACCGCGCCGGCCAACCTGGCGCTGCTGCCCACCACGCGCCCCACCTTCACCTGGGGGGCGGTGACGGGCATCCGTTCCTATGTGGTACAGATCGCCGCCGAACCCGATTTTGCCACCCTGGCGTGGCAGGGGGTGGTGAACGGTACCGGCTACACCCTGCCGCAGTCGCTGGCGCAGGGGCGCTACTTCTGGCGCGTGGCCCCGCTGCAATCTGGCGTAACCCAGCGCTGGAGCCCGCTGGCAGAATTTAACATCTTCATCGGCACGGCCCCGGCCGCCGGTGCGGTGCACATCGGCACCACGCCGGTCTTCACCTGGCAGGCCGTGCCGGGCGTGCGCCAGTATCGCCTGCTGGTCTCGGCGGACGCGCAGCTTACCGACCCGGTGGTGGACATCACCACCACGGCGACCACCTTCCGCCCGCCGGCGCTGGCCCACGGGCTGTACTACTGGCAGGTGGTGCCGGTCGATCAAACACCGCTGGCCGGCGCAGTGCGCCGCCTGCTGCTGACCCCGCCGCTGCCGGCCGCGCCGGTGCCCTCTGCGCCCGCGGCCGCGGCCCTCACCGCCGAAACGCGCCCGGAACTGGTCTGGGCGGCCGTCACGGGGGCCGCAGAGTATGAACTGGAAGTGACTGCCGGCAGCAGCTTCACCCGCCAGCCGGAAGTAACCACGCGGGTGAATGCGCTGCGCTATCGCCTGCCGGCGCTGGCCGCCGGGGCCTATAGCTGGCGTGTGCGGGCCATCAATGTCTTTGGCGCGGCCGGTGCCTGGAGCGCGGGGCGGGTTTTCACCATTGATACCACGCCGCCGGCAGCCCCGGTGCTCTCCAGCCCGGCCGAAGCCGCCATCCACAACGGGGTACGCCCGGCGCTGACGTGGACGGCGGCCGCGGAGGCGGTAGCCTTCGATGTGCTGCTGACGACCGGCGCAACCTCCACCTGCGAGGGTACCCCGGTGCGCGTGGGCAATGTCCGCACCTATACACCGCCCGCGCCGCTGCGGCAGGGGCTGTATCGCTGGTGTGTGCGCGGCTACGATGCCGCCGGCAACGCCGGCCCCTGGAGCAGCCCGCGCACGCTGACGCTGAACCTGCTCAACAGCCCGGCCGATGCCAGCGTGGTGACGGGCACCGCGCCCGCGGTACGCTTTAGCTGGCTGGCCGTGCCCGGTGTGGCGGCCTATACGCTCCAGATCGCGCGGGATGCGGACTTCAGCAGCGCCGTCACCTATACTCCGGGCAATGTCACGGCGCATACCGTCGTCATCAGCGGTGGCGAGGGCCTCGTTTACTGGCGCGTGACCCCGGCCGGCAGCCCGCCCGCCGCCCATGCCTGGCGGCTGAACGTGACCCTGGTTGCGCCCGGCCGGGTGGCGCTGGTCGGCCCGGCGAATGCCTTCCTTACCCGTGAACAGCCGACCCTGCGCTGGAACGCCGTCAGCGGTATCGAGCGCTACGAAGTGCAGATCGCCCGCAACAGCCTGTTCACCGCGGCCGTACTGCCCGTGCAGGTGTCCGGCCTCACGCTGACCACGGAAATGCTGCCGGATGGGCCGCTGTGGTGGCGCGTGCGGGCCCTCAGCGCCGCCGGTGTGCCCGGTGCCTGGAGCGAAACGCGCAGCCTGACGCTGGATACCACCCCGCCGGCCGCGCCGCTGCCGCTGGCCCCGGCCGCCGGCGGTGTGCATCAGGGCCTGCGCCCGATGCTGTCGTGGTCGGCCCCGGCCGAGGTGCGCCGCTTTGAGGTGATCCTGAATGCCGGCACCACCTGCACCGCCGCGCCGGTGAGCGTGAACGTTTCGCCGTATACCGCCCCGGCCGGGCTGGCCCAGGGGCTTCATGCCTGGTGTGTGCGCGGCTACGATGCCGCCGGCAACGCCGGCCCGTGGAGCAGCCCGCGCCTGGTCACGCTCAGCCTGCTCAATGCTCCGGCCCATCAGGCCGTCGTTGTGCTGCCGGCGGGGCAGACTTCCGCCCGCGTCACGCTGACGTGGCTGCCGGTGCCGGGCAGCACCCGGTTTACCGTGCAGGTCAGCCCGCAGCCGGATTTAAGCAATCCCACCGTGTACGAAGTGACCGGCACCAGCGTGGTCGTCACGCTGCCGGCGGGCCACTACACCTGGCAGGTGCTGCCGGCGGGCGTGGCCCCGGCCGACCAGGTGACGCGGCACTTTAGCGTCACCCCGCGCCTGCTGGCCGCCCCGGCCCTGCTGGAGCCGGTATCGGCCCTGCTCACGCGCCAGCCGCAAACAGCCCTGCGCTGGTCGGCGGTGACGGGGGCGCAGCGCTATGAGGTACAGCTCGCCGGCGATGCCACTTTCACCCGTGCTGTACGCCTGCTGCCCGCAGACATGCCCGGCCTCACCCTCAGCCACAGCAGCGATGGCGTGGTCTACTGGCGCGTGCGCGGCATTGATACCTGGGGCGCGGCCGGGGTCTGGAGCGCGGCCCGCACGCTGACGGTGGATACCACTCCGCCCGGTGTGCCGGTGCTGCTCACCCCCGCCGCCGGCAGCCTGCTGACCACGCGCACCCCGGCTTTCACCTGGCAGGCGGCCCCCGGCGCAGCCGGCTACGTGATCGAAATTGCGGCGGATGCCGGCTTCCAGCAAACGCTGGTGCGGGCCCGCCTCAGCGCGACGCAGTTCACCGTGCCGCCGGCGCTGGCGCTGCGTTCAGGGCGGCATTACTGGCGCGTGCAGGCGGTGGATGCCGCCGGCAACAGCAGCCCGGTCTCGGTGGTGGGGCGCTTCAGCATTCCCTGAGCCGGCCGTAACCGCAACCGTGACGCAACCTTGATATGATCTGGTTCCAGCCGGGGAGGGCCCTGTGCCCTCCCCGGTGTTTGCCCCCTCTGTTAACCCATAACCTGCCCCCGTTAAAACGTAATGCCCGCCGGCCGCGGCTTTTTTCCCCGCGATTTAAAGCGCTCCTTACGCTGTCACCGCCGCCCGTTAACACCCCGCCACTATGCTTACAGCGTCGTCCACCTGAGGATGATTGCATAACAGCACAACATAGCATTCAGTATGAGAGGGTTAATACCATATGATCGTGAAACGTCTTTTGTTTGCCGTCACGGCGCTGCTGGTGGCGCTCTCCGGGCAGGTGCTGGCGCAGGATGCCACCACCGGGAATGTCATCTTCATTCACCCCGATGGCAGCGGTTTGAACCACTGGAACACCGCCCGCATGTACTGGGAAGGCCCGGATGGGATGCTGGCCTGGGACATGCTGCCCTACATGGCCATCTATCGCGGGCACATGTTCGACCGTCTGACCGGCACCTCCAACGGCGGCGCGACCGTGCACGCCTTCGGTTACAAAATGGAAGCCGCCGGCTCCTTCGGCCGTGATGGCGACGGCGATGCCGCCCGCATCGTCAACAATCTGGGCGGCTTTGGCGGCAGCATCATGCGCCAGGCGGCCACCGCCGGTCATCCGGTGGGCACCGTGAACGATGGTCAGCTTGCCGAACCCGGCACGGCCGTCTTCCTGACGGAAGTGGGCAACCGCAACGAATACAACGAAATCGTGCGCCAGATTCTGGATGGCCGCCCCGGCAATGAAGGCGAAGCGCAGCCCCAGGTGGTCATGGGCGGCGGCGAAATTTACTTCCTGCCGGAAGGCACCCCGCTGTGCGCCGGTGAACTGACCCTGGACTGCGCCGCGCACTATGACCCGGACGAAGCCGAAAATGTGCCTTCCCGCACCGATGGCCGTAACCTGCTCCAGGAAGCCGCCGCGGCCGGTTATGTGGTTATCCGCACCCGCGCGGAATTTGAAGCGCTGAAGGAACAGCTCGCCGCAGACCCGGCCTACGCGCCGAAAGTCCTGGGCATCTTCGGGGCGGATCATGTCTTCAATGACAGCGCCGAAGAAGTGCTCATCGCCGCCGGCCTGGTGCGCGAAGGCGTGATGGAAGGCGATAAGCTGGGCCGCATCATCCTCTACGGCACGCCGGAAGGCACCGCCGGGTTCAACCCGCCCACCGCCGCCGAAATGACCGAAGTCACCCTCACCATTCTGGAACGCAAGAGCGCCGAAGTGGG
>JALOOI010000176.1 GCA_025454495.1 Anaerolineae bacterium | reverse complement strand
GGTGGCGGCCGGGGCGCTGCTGTGGCGCTGGCGGCTGCGGCGCGGCAAACCCAAACGTAAATCGGCGCGGTGAGGGGTGCGGCCCCCCGCCGTGACCATCACCGTGACCGTGACTGTGGCCATGACCGCTGGCGAAAAGCGCGGGCATGGGGATATCAGGCGTAGTTGCATCGCTTTTTGCTGTAGCATACAATAAACAGGCCGGTGGGACGCACCCGTAGCATAAGCATCACGTAGAGCGCAGTCAGGCGCAGGCGTGCTGTAGAAGCCCTCGCCTTCCGGCGTGGGGAGCGTCACAATCGCGGCCATGGTGTCATAGCATCGTTGATGGCCTTATGCGTCTGTTCTCTGTGCTGCTGTTGATCTGCCTGCTGGCGGCCTGTGCCCCCGCGCCGGAACGCCTGCTGCCCACCCTCGCCGTGCTGCCCTCGTCCACGCCGCCGCCGCTGCTGCTGCGGCCCTGGCAGAGCGCGGCCGGGGCGCTGGATGGGCCCGCCGACCAGGACACCTGGCAGTTTACCGGCCGGGCGGGCGAGGCCATCACCCTGCGGACGGTGGTGCCGTCCGGCCAGCCGCCCCGGCTGACGCTGCAACGGGCCGACGGCCCCGCGCTGGCGCAGGGCGCATCCCTGGCGCTGACGCTGACCGAAGACGCGGTGTACCTGGTGCAGGTGCAGCCGGCCGATGCTGCCCCGGTGCAGTACGAAATCGGCCTGGGCTATGCCGACCGCGGGCCGTTCCCCACCGCCACCGATCTCCCGCTGCGGGTGGGTGTGCCCACCCCCACCCCGGCCTACAGCGGCAGCGGCACCTATCTGGGCAGCCTGGCCGCCGGCGAAGAGCGCCGCGGCCGCCTGAACGCCGCCGAAGAACAGGTTTACACCTACAGCGCCCGCGCCGGCACCCTGTTTTCGGTGACGCTGGAACGCCGCAGCGGCGACCTGAACCCGGCCCTGCGCCTGGTCAGCCCGCAGGGGCAAACGCTGGCCCAGGACGACGACAGCGGCGGCGCGGTGGATGCCGCGCTGCGTAATGTGCGCCTGCCGGCCGATGGCGTGTACAGCCTGCACCTCACCGGCGGCGGCCAGCCCGGCGACTACGCGCTGACGCTGCGCGAAGGCCCGCAGCCCTTCGTCATGGAGGCCACGCCGCCGCCCACCGCCAGCCCCACCCCACCCTACAATCCGCCCGCCCTGGCCTTCGTGGATAGCAACGCCCGCCTGGCGGATCATGTGCCCGTCCTGGGCACGCTGGCCCGCCCCGGCGCTTTTGCCCGCTACAGCTTCTATGCCGAAGCCGGCCAGGTCTTCACCCTCTCCGTGCTGCCCACCGCCAGTTCCGGGCTGCGCCCGCTCATCGAACTGTACGATCCTGATGGCGGGCTGCTGGCCACCGCCAGCGGGCGCACCTCGCGCCACAACGGCGGGGCGCTGCTGCTGGCCGTGCCGGCCACGCTCACCGGCCCCTACTTCATCATCCTCACCGGCGAAGACGATACCGCCGGCGATTTTGTGTTGTCCTTTGGCCTGGGCACCTCGCACACCGATGTCTACCGGGGCGAAGCTGTCGCCGAGACACGCCATGAAGGCACCCTGACGCAGCGCGGCGTGCGCGAGGTGTGGGGCGTGGCGGCCGCGGCGGGCGATGTGCTGACTGTGGCCGTCAGCGGGGGCATGGATCCGCTGCTGGAAGTGTACGACCCGGCCGGTACGCTGCTGCTGCGCGATGACAACGGCGGCGGGGGCACCACCGCGCTGGTGCGCGTGCTCACGCTGCCGCAGGCGGGGGTTTACACCCTGCGCGTCAGCGATGCCAGCGGGCAAAATATCGGCGGCTACACGCTCGTCTGGCGCTACATCAGCCGCGTGCCCACCCCCACCCCGGCCCCGGCCGGCATGGCCCTGCTCACCGTCAGCGCGGCGGTGGCGGTGGATGATTATGCCTTTTACGTGTTCCAGGGGCAGGCCGGGCAGCGCGTGCGGGTGGTGGTACAGGCGGCCGGCCCGGGGTTCGACCCCGTGGCGGTGCTGCTGGGGCCGGATGGCAGCCCGCTGGCCCAGGGCGATGACAGCGGCGACGCGCTGGATGCCGATTTTGTGGCCACGCTGCCGGCGGACGGCACCTACAGCGTGCGCGTCAACGGGTATCTTTCCGGCGGGGGCTTTCACCTGCGGGTGATTCTGCTGCCCTAACCCTGACCCCAACCCCGGCCGTTGGCCGGCCGGGGCCGCGGGGCCGGGGCACAGCGTCGTCGCTGCCCCCGGCCCCAACCGCTGTTTATTCGCCCATCGTCGGGGTCAGCGGCCCGGTGACGACGACATCATTCACGCGCACGGGGCCATCCGCGCCTTCCACCTGGCCAAATTCATACACGCCGGCTTCACCCGTATCCACATGCAGCATCGGGAAGACGGTTTCCGTCAGGCCCTCGGCCGCCAGCGTGACGGCGATATTCTGGTTGAGGCCCACCAGCAGCGGGGTATACCCCAGCACCGGCCCCGGCGCACCGCCGTTATCCGCATGGATGACCATGAAGCCCGGCACATCGATCAGCGCCGCGTCAATGGTCAGCACGCCTTCGCTGAGGCTGCCGTTGTACATGATGCCCGGTTTCGCCATGATCGGGAAGAACAGCGCGCTGCCGCTGCTGCCCGCCTGGGGCAAATCTTCGCCCTCCACTTCGCCAAATTCATAGGTGCCCACCGTGCCGGTATCCGCGTGCAGCATGGGGAACAGCACCGGGGTCACTCGGGCTGCATCCACCGTCACCGCCACGTCCAGGCTGATGCCATCGCTCACCGGGGCGAAGCCGATCACCTCACCGGGGGCCCCGGCGTTATCCGCATGGATGACCACAAAGCCCGGCCCCTGGCTGGAGACCGAGTCGATCATGACGGTATCGGTCACGATCTGGCTTTCGGCCCGCATGGCCGGCGCACCGACGACAATCGGCGCGGTGGCTACCACACCATTCACCACCACCGGGCCATCGGCCCCTTCCACCGTGCCAAATTCATAGGTGCCGGCCGTGCCGGTATCCACATGCAGCATGGGCCACACGAACATGGTGGGAGCGCTGTCCAGCGTGACCACCACATCCATATTCATGCCGGCGCTGATGGGCGCATACCCCAGGACGGGGCCAAAGCTGGTGGCATCGCCATCGTGGATGACGACAAAGCCATCCTGCGCGGTGGTGATGTGGGCGATGGTGACGGTGTTAGCGGTCACGATCTGGTCGTGAGCGTGCAAAAATTCCACCTTAAAGGGCGGATTCACCATCATCATATCGCCCATGGCCGGGCCGTCGGCCCCTTCCACGGTGCCAAATTCATACACGCCAATCGCGCCGGTATCCACATGCAGCATGGCGTACAGGTTGGGCGTGACCAGCGCGGCATCCAGCGGCACGCGCACGTTGTAATTCAGGCCGGGGTTCACCTGGCGATAGCCGGCGACCGGGCCCACGCTGCCATCCTGTTCGGCATGGACGACGACGAAACCGGGGCCTTCGCTGTAGACTTCGGCAATGGTGACGGTGCCATCCAGCGATACCTGGTCACTGACCGTGACCATCGGCGACATCATCATGTCCTGGGCGGCGGCGGGCAGCGCGAAAGCCAGCAGCAGGCTGGCCAGGCATAACGGCCGGAGCATTTGACGCAGTTTCATAACAACATCCTCTCCTCGTAAACACGAGAAAACTAAAGTACTGCGTTATTCTATCGTCAGCCGGCCGCCAGGCGGATTTATAACAGGGGAAATTTCATCAACCTCTCATGGTAGCCGGCGGGGGTTTCAGGTGCCGGTGACGACGCGGGTGAGGGCGGCCCACTCCGCCAGGGCCATCGTCTCTGCCCGGCGCTGCGGGTCAATCCCGGCGGCCCGCAGCCAGCTTTCCGCCTGGTCGGTGGAGGCGGCCAGGCCGCCGGCCAGCGCGTTCCGCAGTTGCTTGCGCTTCTGGCTGAAGCCGGCCCGCACCACCCGGAAGAAGGATTCATCATCCGGCACGGCCACCGGCGGCGCGGCATAGGTATCAATGCGTACCAGGGCGCTGTCCACTTCGGGCCGCGGCCAGAACACGGCCGGGTTAATGCGGCTGATGAGGCGCGGCTGCCCGTAGTACTGCACGCTCACCGCCAGCAGCGACATTTCCGTTTTCACGGTGGCGGTGATGCGAACGGCCACTTCATGCTGCATGACCATGACCACCCGGCGCGGGCGGTGGGCGGGTTCCAGCACATGGCGCAGGATGGCGCTGGTGATGTAGTAGGGCACGTTGGCCACCACCACATAGGCTTCGGTGCCGGCCAGCGTTTTCAGGTCGGTCTTCAGCACATCGTCAAACACCAGGTACACGTTCCGCAGCGGGGCAAAGCGGCTTTCCAGCAGCGGGATCAGCCGGTCATCCAGCTCAATGGAGACCACGCGCCGGGCCGCCTGGGCCAGGCGCTGCGTCAGTTCGCCGGTGCCTGCGCCAATTTCGATCACGGTTTCAGCCGCGGTCAGTTCAGCGGTAGCGACGATCTTCTCCAGCGTGTTGGGATCGTGCATAAAATTTTGCCCCAGGCTCTTTTTCGGGGCGATTTCGTAATGCTCCAGCATCTGTCGCGGGTTCATAGGCTTAACATTCACTTTAAGATGGCTTAACGCACGGGCAGTAGATTCATGGGCCAGATGGCGCGTACACACCACCACGCCACACAGCGTGCCATCCTCCTCACCGAAGATCACACAGGGGGTATTATGCCGTTTCAGGTGGACTATTTTAAAGATGCGAAAGAATTAAAAACTTTCGCCGCCGGGGAAACCATCTTCCAGGCCGGGGACCAGGACCTGCATATGTACGTGGTGCGCGAAGGCGAAGTGGACATTCTGTTCAACAACACCCTGTTTGAAACGGTGAGCGCGGGCGGCTTCGTGGGCGAAAAATCGCTGGTGGATGAACTGCCGCACACCACGACGGCCATCGCGCGGACGGCGGTCACGCTGGCGGTGGTGGATGAAAAGCAGTTCCTGTTCCTGGTGCACGAAACGCCCACCTTTGCGCTGCAAATGATGCGGACGATGGCCGCCCGCCAGCGGGCCGCCATGAAAATCGCCATCGGGGCGCACGACGAATAAGGCGCATCACAGATAAGACCGCAGCGCGGCATCTGTCTGCTGTACCATGTGTTCAAAGGTGAAGCGTTCCAGTCCGGCCGCCGTGCCGGCCGCCAGGCGGGCCCGCGTCCCCGGCTGGAAGGCCTGTTGCAGCGCGGCGGCCAGGGCGGCGGGCTGCGGGTGCGGCACAGACAGGCCATTTTCCTCAGGCCGCACCACCTCCAGGTTGCCGCCGCGGGCGCTGACGATGATGGGCGTGCCGGCCTGAAGGCTCTCCAGCAGCACGTGCGACAATCCCTCATAACCCGAATACAGCACAAAATAATCGGCGGCCCGCATGGCCAGCAGCAGGCGCTCGCGGGGCAGCCGCCCCACGAACTGCACGCGCTCGCCCAGGGGGGCGGCCAGCGCCCGCAGCCGGGGCAAATCCTCGCCGGTGCCGGCCACCACCAGGCGCACTTCCGGCAGCGCCGGTAACGCGCTGATGATGGCATCCACACCTTTCCACGGGGTGAGCCGGGCAGCGGTGAGCAGGGTGGGCGCGTCCGGCCAGCCCATCTGCCGGCGGGCGGTGGCCGCATCGGGCAGGTCAGGGGGGGCCGGGGGCAGCGCGTTGTAGATCACCTGCACTTTTTCCGGGGCGATCCCCCAGCCGATGACCATCTGGCGCAAATACTGCGACGGGACAATGATGCCCTGCATGGCGGCCACCTGGCGGCGGCGCGAGGCCTGCTGCCAGGCGCTCGGCCAGCCATAATGCCCGGTCTGGAAAGCGTCAATATCGGTGCCGGGGGGCAGCCAGCCGCGCCGCACACAGCGCTCCCATGCCTGGTCGCCGACGACTTTCAGCACGCGGGGGGCCGCCCCGCCCCACAGCGGCAGATCAATGGTATGGGCATAGACCACATCCGCCTGGCGCAGTTCCCGGCGGGCGGCGCGGGCATAATCCAGCCGGCGCAGCGGCAGCGCCCGGCGTGGGATGCGCGTCACCGGGTACGGGGTGGGGCTGGCCGCCGGGTCAGGGTCGCCATAGGTGACGACGTGAATGTTCCAGCCCCGCGCCAGCAGCGCCGGCAGCACTTCATACAGGTAGGTGGCCGGGCCGCCTGGCTCCGGGTGAAAGATGCCGGCGGCAACGAACAGGCGCGGCATCTTCAGCGCTCCTGCGGTATGATAGGCAGCATGACGACACTCATTTATCTCTCGCTGGCCCGCATTCCCACCGAAAAAGCGCACGGGCTGCAAATTATCCAGAACTGCGAAGCCTTCGCCGATGCCGGAGCCACGGTGCGGCTGTGGCTGCCCCGGCGCATCAATACCCCGGCCATGCAGGCCATCGACGATGTTTACGCGCATTACGGCGTAGCCCCGCATTTTACCATAGAGTACCTGCCCATCGTGGATGTGATGCCGCAGGCGGGCGGGCGGCCGGCGCTGGAACGGCTGGCCTTTTACCTGCATGTGCTCACCTTTACCCTGGCGGTGCTGCTGCGGCTGCGGCGGACGCAGGCGGACATTTACTACTCCCGCGATGAAACAGTGCTGCTGGCGCTGAGCCTGTTTTTGCCCCGCCGCCGCCTGGCCTACGAAGCGCATCTGTTCCGCACCGGGCGGGCCGGGGCCTGGTTGCAGCGCCAGGTGGTGCGGCGCTGTGGCAGCAGCATCGCCATCACCCCCGCCCTGCGGGATGACCTCCTCCAGCGCGGCGGCCACCCGGACGATCTGCTGACGGCGCATGATGGCCTGCGCGCCGCCCGCTTCGCCCACCTGCCGGAGGCCGCCGCCGCCCGCGCGGCCCTGGGGCTGCCCGCCGATGCCTTCATCGTGGGGTTTGTGGGGCGGCTGCACATGCTCAACGTGAGCAAAGGCCTGGACACGCTGGTAGACGCGCTGGCCGGGGTGGAGGGCGCGTGGCTGCTGCTGGTGGGCGGCCCCGCGGACATGGCGGCCGCCCTGCAGGAGCGCTGGCGCAGCCACGGCCGGCCGGCCGCGCAGTGCCTGTATGCCGGGCAGGTGCCCCCGCCGGAGGTACCGCGCTGGCTGGCCGCCATGGATGTGTGCGCCATGCCGCACCCGCCCACGCAGCAGTTTGCCCGCTACACCTCGCCCCTCAAGCTGTTTGAATATATGGCCGCCGGGCGGGCCATCGTCGCGTCCGATTTGCCGGGCTGGGCCGATGTGCTGACGCATGAGGTGAACGCGCTGCTGGTCACGCCCGGTGATGTGGCCGCGCTGACGGCGGCCCTCATCCGCCTGCACGCTGATGCCGCCCTGCGGGCCCGCCTGGGGCAGGCCGCCCGATCCCGCGCCATGCAGGAATACACCTGGGCCGCCCGTGCCCGTGCCATCCAGCAGCATTTGCAGCGCCCGCCCCGCCCCCGTGAACCCTGACCGGGTGAATTGCCGTTCTGCCGGCCGCAGGTTATAATGCTGGCCAGCAAAGGGGCGCACCTGCGCGCCCGCCCGGAGATTATTAAACCCACAGGTAGCGGGGGCAACGGATGGCAGATTTCATTCCCCACGAAGCACCGGTAAAAGACATCAAAGACCTGCCCTTGCTGCACCCTGGCAAGCCCGCCGGCCGCGAAGACGTGCTGCGCGAAGTTTACAATCACCTGCGCGGCGGGCAGGCGGTGCTGCTGTACGGGAAAGCCGGCATCGGCAAGACGGCCCTGGCGGCCACCCTGGCCGCCGCCTACACCCAGCCCGCCGGCGGGGTGCTGTGGGTGGATACCGGGGCGGATCAATTCGCGGCGCTGCTGGCCCGCGTGGGCCGCGCCTACCGCCTGACCGATGTCACCACCAGCGAAAACCCGGTCGCCCTCACCGGCACCGTCGCCGCCGCGCTCATCCAGCACCGGCCCTTCATCGTGGTGGATAACGTCACCGGCACGGCCGCCATCAAACCCTTTGTGGAAAAATGCGCCGCCGGGCTGCCCCTGCTCATCCTGAGCGAGACGCTGCTGGAAGGCCCCTGGCAGCCGGTGGCCCTGCCGCCGCTGGAGCCGGCCGCGGCCGTGGTGCTGTTCAAGCAAAAGGCCGGCATCAACGACGCGACCCAGGATGCCGCCATTGCCGGCATCGCCCGCCTGCTGGAGCAGGAGCCGCTGCCGCTGGTGATGGCCGCCCGCGGCATGTTCGCCGCCAAACAGAACGCCGCCGTGTACCTGAAGACGCTGCAACAGGTGGCCCAGTCCACCGGGGGCAGCGCGGCCGTGGGCACCCTGGCCGCCAGCTACCGCACGCTGAACAACGCCCTGCAGGGCCTCATCCTCATGCTGGGGGCCACCTTCCGCGGCGAAGGCTCCGCCGAACTGCTGGCCCAGATCAGCGGCGTGCCGGTGGATACCATCAACCAGACCATGACCATCCTCTCCCAGTTATACCTGGTCGAAAAATTTGAGCGCTACGGCCAGCCCTACTACCGGATGCATCCTTTCGTGCATGAATTTGCCCGCAACGCGCTGAAAGGCTCCAACCGGCTGGAGACGCTGCAACACAAAGTGCAGGAAACCGTGCTGGCTTATGCCCGCAAATACAGCGCCCTGGGGGCCGCCGGGCACAGTGCCCTGGCGCTGGAGATGGATACCTTCCTGGCCACGGCCGCCCACGCGGCCGGCCAGGGCGAGCGCGAAGTGGCCAATACGCTGCTGCTGGCGCTCACCGGCGCGGGCGGCTTTGTGCAAACGCGCGGCTATGTGTATGAACTGCTCCAGCTTCGCAGCCTGGGGTCGGGTTCCACGTCCGCCTTCCCGGCTTACGGGCCGGAACCCGTCGCCAGCCCGGAAACCATGCTGGCCGACCTGATGGACGTGGATGATACGTTTGATACCTTTGACGATGATTTTGAGGACGACGACGACGCAGAAGCCGCCCGGCTTACCACGGCCCGCGGCTTTGACGACGACGATGATTTCTTTGATGATGGCGAAGCCTTTGAAGATGTGGACGACGAGCCGGCCGGCTGCGTACCGATCAACTGAACAGCGTGGATGTGGATCGCCTGCGGCTGGCGCTGAACCAGGCCAAACAGCAGCGCGATCTGCCGCGCCAGTTGCAAATTTTGAAGGCCGTCGGCAAAGTGCTCGTCCAGCAAAATAAGCCCACCGAAGCCATCACCAGCTACAACGAAATCCTCACCCTGTACGAAACCATTAATGACGATGAAGGCACGCTGGAAACGCTGGATATGCTCTCGGCGCTGCTGGTGAAAAATGGCGAATCGCACGCGGCCGTCATGCACGCCACGCGGGGGCTGCAACTGGCGGAAGCCAGCGGCGATGCCGAAACGCGGCTGCACCTGCTGCTGACGCTCGGCGATGCCCGCCAGGACCTGGGCGAGAGCGAAGCGGCGGCGAAGGCTTTTTCGCTGGCGCTGGAGATTGCCCGTAAGACCGATGACCGCCAGAACGAGGCGCTGGCGCTGTATAAACTGGGCTTCGCCTGCCTGGATAACGACGATGCTGAACGGGCCGTCCATGCCTGGGAGCAGGCGCGGGAATTGTTCAAGACGCAGGGCAAGCGCAATTTTGAAGGGCGCGTCCTGGGGGCCCTGGGCACCGCTTACAGCGATATGCAGCGCTGGAGCGAGGCCATCCGCTACTTTAAATCCTCGCTGCACATCGCCCGCGAAGTGCAGGATCGCGCGGAAGAAGCGCTGCAACTGAGCAACCTGGGCCAGGCCCAGGTGGAAGCCCGGCAGCTCCCGGATGCGCTGCTCAGCTTCCGGCAGACGCTGCACCTGGCTTACGAAAGCGACAGCCGCGAAGACATCGTGAGCGCCATTGTAGACCTGGTGGGGCTGATGTTCCGCAGCAACCGGCTGCTGAGCATCTGTGAACTGCTGTTGCAGGATGCCGTCGCGCTGGAACCCAATGATCGGGATGTGAACCGGCTGATCGGGGAGATTGCGCGGCGCAAACTGGAAGTGGAAGCGCAGGGGATTTCCCAGACCCCCATCAATGGCAGCGCGCGGCAGTACGCCGCCAACGCCTACGCCCTGCTGGAAGCCTGAAACCGCGCCAGGGGCACCCGCACAGGTGCCCCGCGGGCGGGCCCGGCGGCCTATTCCGCCGGCGGCGGCACCGGCAGCGCGTCCACCGGGGTATCTTTCCACTTCTTTCCCTCTTCGAGCAGCATAATCGGAATGCCGTCCCGGATGGGGTATTTATAGCCCGAATCGGCGCACACCAGCCAGGCATCTTGCACCAGTTCCAGCCGGCCGGGGTCTGCGCCTTTGTCTTTGTAGTGCACGGCTTCCGGGCAGCGCAGCATGTCCAGGAAGTCTTGGGAGATGGCAGCCATCGTTCTCGCCCTCATGATGAGATTCACACACGCAGCGGCAAGTATAACACGTTCAGCCGGTTATGCGAGACACGATCCGGCGCGGGGCGGCCCCCACGGCGGGGTTGTGCGCGGGCCGGGCGGCCGGTTACAATCACAGCGGCCATCATCAGGGGAGGGCAGCCAGCCTGTGGACAACCATCAACCGGGCGCAACCAACATCTTCAACCTCACACAGCCGGAACATTACCGCTGCCAGATGCTGCATTACCATGCCCGCCTGTCGCGGCTGTACCTGCGCGTGTACCAGGGCGCAGCCGACCAGCCCGCCTTCTTTGTGCTGTTGACCGATGTCGCCTATGTGGATTGCCCCGTCACCTGGCAGGGGGCCAATTTTAGCGTGGCCGCCGCCGAGGACTGCATCGCCCTGCTGCTGGAAGCCGGCCTCATCGGCAAAGCCATTTTGCAATTCCCCGGCGCGTATGCCTCCATTACCGATTACGCCCGCCTGTACCAGGTGGCCGGGGGCAGCCGCACCATTCGGCTCATCGCCGGCAGCGCCAGCCGCCTGCAACACCTGCCGGACGGATTGTAAGCCCGCCTGCCTGCCTGACCGGCCGGGCTGACCGGTACAAAATTGCCGGTAGCCCCTGCCTGCAATCTCTGTTATCATAACGTTACGCATCATTATGAAGCCCACCGGCCAGAGAGGGTATCCCGGTATGACACCTCCCTCAACTTCACCCCAGGAGCGCGAGCCAGCCCCGGAGTTTAATGCCGCCGGGCTGGACTTCATTGAACGCTGGGAACGCGGCGAACTGCCGGTGCTGGAAACGGTGGCCGGGCTGAACGCGCTGGCCCGCGAGGCCGCTGACCGTGGCCAGCTCGCCAACCAGGCCCGCGCCGAACACCTGCTCGGCTACATCGAACATTATCGCGGCAACCTGTCCACCAGCATCCTGCATTATGACCGCGCCCGCCGCCTGTATGAGCAGGTGGGTAATACGCGGCGCGTGGCGGCCATCGACCTCAACCAGGGCGAAAATTATCGCAATCGGGGCGAATTCACCCGCGCCCGCCGGCTGTATCACGCGGCCTATGAAGCCGCCGTGCGCCTGAATGATGTGGCGTTGCAGGCGCTGGCCCTCACCAACCAGGGGTTGATCGAAATCACCCAGAAAGATTACGGCCGCGCCCGCGCCAGCCTGGAAAAAGGGCTGGACCTGACCGAAGCCCTGCCGCGCACGGATAAAGACGAGCAGCGGGCCTTCCACGCCCTGCGCTGTGAGCAGCACCAGGGGCTGGCCACGCTCGACCTGCTGGCCCGCCAGCCCGCCGCCGCCTGGGAACAGGCCCGCCGCGCCCTGGAACATGCCCGCCGCAGCGGCCAGGCCATCAGCACGGGGTATGCGTATCGCATTCTGGGCGATGTGCTGACGGAACTGCCCGCCGCCCCCGTGATCGACAGCCCCGCCACCCCGGACGATTATTACCGGCTGGCCATGGAAGCCTTCCGCGCGGTGAATGCCGAAGGCGAACTGGGGCGCACGCTGTACGCCCATGCCCTCAGCCTGGCCCGCCGCAGCAAACGCCGCGCCGCCGCCGGCCTCTTCCGCGAGGCGATGGTGATCTTCACCCGCCTGGGCATGACCGATGATGCCGCCCGCGCCGCCGAAGCTCAGCTTAAAGTGATCCAGACCGGCTCTTTGCAGGCCGATTAACCCTTCCCCGGAGCCGCCCCCCCATGACCGTTGACCCGGCTATGCCCCAGGAACCGCGTATCGACCCGGACTTTCGCACACAGGTTGATGCTGTGATGCAGGGCTGGTATTCCGGCGGCCTCACCTATCAGGCCGCGGTCGAAGCGCTGAATGCCCTGCGCCAGGCCAGTATCGACCAGGCGCTCACCGTCCACGAAGCCTATATTGAAAACAGCTTCGGCATGATGCACGGCTATCGCTCCAACCTGAACCAGAGCCTGGTGCATTTTGAGCAGGCGCGGCGGCTGTACGAGCAGGCCGGGGCCCGCAGCCGCCTGGCCGGCTGTGACCTGAACATCGGCGAAACTTACCGGCTGAAAGGCAATTTCACCCGCGCCCGCGCCTGCTTTCACCAGGCCTACGAACAGGCCACCCGCTTCCACCTGCTGGATACCCAGGCCATCGCCCTCACCAATGAAGCGCAAATGTGGGTGAGCCTGCGCAGCTTTGAACAGGCCCGCGAGACGCTGCACAAAGCCCTGGCGCTGGCGGAGCGCCCGTGGAGCGACCCGGAGACGGAGCATGATCGCCTGAACCGGCTGGATAATAACTGCGAAATGCACGTGGCCTTTGTGGAAGTGTACCTGGAGCAGCAGCGGCTGGAAGAAGCCTGGCTGCACGCCCGCCAGGCCTACGAGATCGCCCGGCTGCTGAAGCGGGCCCTGCGGACGGGGCTGGCCAGCCGTGCCATGGGCAACGTCATCACCCGGCTGGCACAGGTGCCGGATGCCACTTTTTCCAGCAATGCCGATGATTATTACCGGGCCGCGCTGGAAGCCTTCCGCGAGGTGAAGGCCGAAGGCGAAGTGGGCAAAACGCTGTTCGCCCAGGGCAAAAGCCATGCCCGGCGCGGGCGCAAACGCTCCGGGGCGCAGTTATTTCAGCAGGCGATGGTGATTTTTACCCGCCTGGGCATGACGGACGATGCCGCCCGCGCGGCCGAAGCGCAGCTTGATACGCTATAAACCCCGGCACTGAGCTGACCGGCCGTTCACGTACAAAGGCAGAGGCGATGCCAGCGGCTGATTCATCCCGACTTCACGATCCTGACCGGCTGGCGCTGGTGCAGCGCCTGCAACACATCCGCACCCCGGCCCCGCTGCTGCCAGACCTGGTGCAGTCCGCGGCGCGTCTGTGCAGCAGTCCCGCCGGCTTCATCAGCCTGGTGCTGGAGACCCGCGTGGTCTTTGAGGCGCACACCGGCTTTACCACGCTGCCGACGGATGTGCCCATCGGGGCGACGTTTTGCCAGCACATCATCGCGCTGAACGCTGCGCTGGTGGTGACCGATGCCCACCGGCACCCGCTGCTGTATGACCTGGAAACGCTGCACCGTTATGGCTGGCGGGCGCTCATCGGCGTGCCGGTGCACGTCAACGGGCAGCCGGCCGGCGTGCTGTGTGTGCTGGATCAGCAGCCGCGGGACTGGCAGGGGCACGAAGTGGCCGCCCTGCAAACCCTGGCGCAACTGGCCGCCACCTGCCTGCACCAGCGCCTGCATGAAGCTGACCTGGCCGCCCGCGAACAGCGCGTGCTGGAGCAGGAACAGGCCATCGGCCACCTGCTCGGCAGCGCCACCCACCGGCTGATGGGCCTGCTGCACGTCCTGTATGGCCGGGTGGAGCAGGAGCCGGAACGCCAGCCCCTGCTGACGACGCTGGACAGCACGCTGCACGAAATGCGCCTGCTCATCAACGATATGGTGCTGCTGACCGCCGGCGCTGACCCGCTGACCGGCCGCCAGCAGGAACTGGTCAACCTGGGCACGGAAACGGAACGGGTGCTGCTGCGGCTGGAGGCCGACCGGCACGAAAAACGGCTGACGCTGGAAAAAACGCTGCACAGCGGCTGTTTTGTGCCCGGCAACCAGGCCATGCTGCACGAGGCGATCCATAATCTGGTCAGCAACGCCATCAAATACACCCCGGACGGGGGGACAATTCGTGTGCTGGTGACGCGCCAGGCAGAGGAGGTGGTGGTGGAAATCCGCGATACCGGCTATGGCATTCCGGCGGCGTATCAGCCGCAGCTTTTTCAGCCGTTTTTCCGGGCCACCACCCGCGAAACCGCGCCGATCCGGGGCACCGGGCTGGGGCTGTACCTGGTCAAGAGCATCATCACCCGGCACGGCGGCAGCGTGTTCTTTGAAAGCGAATATGGTCACGGCAGCCGCTTCGGGTTTCGGCTGCGGGCCAGCCCGCTGCCCCCCGCGCCGCCGCTGCACTAACCCCCGCGCCCGGCTTCAGGCGCGGGGAGCATCACCACACGCCATACAGCCGGCCCGGGGCCGCCACCGTGGCCCCGGCCGCATACCCCAGGCGCTCCGCAGTGACGGGCAGCGCGGTACCGCCTTCCCAGCTCAGCCACAGCGCATCATGGACGAAAAAAGTCTCGTCTTCAAAGCCGCACAGCACCAGCCACACATCGCGGTTCAGGTTCCGCAGATGCGGGTTGCCGGTGCCCACCAGCTTATAGCGCGTCAGCAGCAGGATCGCCCGGCCGGCCCGCAGCGCGTCGCGCAGGGCAGCCACCCCGGCCGCCGCCGGCAGGTCGAAGCAGTCCAGCGCCAGCCCGTGCTGTGCCGCGATGTGCTGTGCCTGCGGCGCGGTGAGCGTTTCGGGGGCGGCCACCGGCGCGGCCGGGGCGTGGCCATAGTAATGCAGCAGCATCAGCACGCCGGCCAGGCCGCCATCGCTGGTATCCACCGCGGCCCGCGCCACCTGGGACACGCGCGGCACCTCCAGCCGCAGCCCCGGCCGCGCCGCGGCCACCGGCTGCAAAAACACCTGGTCGCCGGCGGTGGAGCCGGCCGCCAGCCAGCCGCCATCGGCCGCCTGCCACCAGTAAAAGCCGTTGTGCTCACAGCACGAATCCGCCCGCAGGCTGACCTGTGTGCCAACGGGCAGCGGGCCCGGCAGCAGCGCCCCGCCTGGCTGCTGCCGCCGGTGCAGGGCCGGCACCACCACGCGGAACAGCACCACGGCCGCGGTCGCGTCCGCCCCGTCGGGCCGGCGGCCGGCAGGCGGGGTATACGGCTCCAGGTAAATATCCTTGCCCTTCAGCTTGCTCCCCGCCGACCACCAGCCCGGCTGCTGAGCATGTTCCCACCAGATGAAGCCATCGGCTTCGGTGCGCGTTTCGGTACGCACCGCCAGCAGTTGGCCGTACACCAGCTTCACGTTGCGCACCACCGATTGGATGATGCGCCGGGGCTGATGGCGCACCAGGACTTCATCGCTCACCACCCGCATGAGTTGAATGGGCATAGCCTCTCCGGCGCGGCCTCAGGCGGCGCGGCTAATCATCGCCGTAGGGATCATAATCATCATCATCGTCGTAATCGTCGTCCCAGTCGTCATCATCGTAGCCGTCGTCGTCCGGTTCGTCCTCGTCCTCGTCGTCCCAGTCGTCGTCCAGCACATCGTCAATCTCTTCTTCTTCCAGTTCTTCTTCATCAGGCTCGCCCCAGTCGTCCTGACGCTCGTCATCATCATCATCGTCCAGTTCTTCATCCTGGAGCTGCTCCAGCGACAACGCTTCGTCGTCATCATCCAGCGCGTCCGGGGTGGTCAACAGGGCCGGGGCGCTCATCTCCGGCAACTCAGCATAAATCATGGCACACCACCTGTTCTACAGGTCTGTTAAAGGGTTTTGCCCACACATTATGCATTAACCATACCACAAAAATAGCGGTGTAAACGCAGGTCATCGGTGAGTTCCGGGTGAAAAGCGGTGGCCAGCCAGTGCCCCTGGCGCACGGCCACGATGCCCCCATCCGGCAGGGTGGCCAGCACGCGCACGCCGGCTTCCACGCCG
This sequence comes from Anaerolineae bacterium, assembly GCA_025454495.1. Taxonomy (GTDB): domain Bacteria; phylum Chloroflexota; class Anaerolineae; order Aggregatilineales; family Phototrophicaceae; genus JALHOR01. Next base: position 1,741 of record JALOOI010000176.1, on the reverse strand, counting down.
GTAATGAGGGGGGCGCGGATGAACACGGCCGGGAAGGGCACGTCTTCGGCCACGTCGGCAATGGTCAGCGGGGTTTCAAAGCTGTCCACCTGGCGGCCGAAGGCGTTGCGATTAACGTGAATGGCCATCAGCCCCAGAATGGGCTGCGCGGCCACGCCAATATCCTGCGCCAGGAAGATTAAGCCGGCGCAGGTGCCCCAGGTGGGGCGCTGGCGGGCAAAGTCGCGCAGCGGCTCCACCAGCCCGTAATCGGTCGCCAGTTTGCCGATGGTGGTGCTTTCGCCACCGGGGATAATGAGGCCATCCAGGTCGGCCAGGTGCTGCGGCAAACGTACCTGGGCGGTGGCCACGCCCAGGCGCTGCAACTGCTGTTCATGCTCGCTAAATGCGCCCTGGAGCGCCAGTATGCCGATCTTCATAGTGCGTCGTCCTCGTGCCTCGGTGTGTATCCCGTGTGAAGTGCGCCGGCCGCAGGGCCGGGCTGTGTTTATGGTGCCGGTATTCCGGCGCTGAATCAAGAGCAGGTGCAGGCCATTCGTGCGCCGGGTAGCCGTTAGGAACTATGGCGGCCGGGCGTTATACCATTAGAATGATTCACAGGGTACAGGAGGAAAAACCAGATGCTGTGGTTCAAACGCTTACTGCTGCTGTGTGTGCTGCTGCTGCCGCCGGTCGCGCTGGCCCAGCCGGCCCCGACCATCTTTCCGCTGGCGGTGGTGTATGAGGAGGCGCTGTATGTGCTGGCCGCGCCGCCCACCACCCCGGCGGCCATCCCGACGGAAGGTGTGCTGCTGAGCGATACGCCCACCTATCATTACCAGGCCGTGTGGTCGCCGGATGGCCGCTGGCTGGCCTACACCGTCAGCGCCGACGGCGACTCTGCCAGCCCGCAGAAGACGCTGCGCGTGTGGGATGGCCGCCAGAGTATCGACCTGGTGACGGGCACCTTTGGCGCGTTTCCCATCTACTGGACGCGCGACGGGCGCATTGTGTACATGCTGGAGACAGGAGTTTACCAGGGGGAAGCGCTGCTGACGCAGGTGTACACCATCGCGCCGGAAGCGGGCGCACAGCCCGACCTGGCCGTGGACAATATGCCCTTTGCCCCCTGCTTCGGCGGTTCATCCTTCCCCATGCCCATGGACTGGCTGACCTGGGAAGACAGCGATTTTGGCGGCAGCCGGCCGCTGCTGGCGCTGACGGATTACGGCGTGGTGTATTCGGAGTGCAAGGGCACCGACATCGCGCTGTATCGCCCTTTCACGGATACCAGCGACGATGTCAGCGACCCCCTGGGCGATCTGAGCTACGGGGCGCTCTCGCCGGATCAGACGCGCGTGGCCGGCAAAAGACGGGTGCGGGGTGGCCGCGACCAAATCGTCAACATTGATCTGCTGACCATGACCGAAACGCACTACCGGCTGCCGGAGGCGCAGGACGCGCCGGAATACCTGAGTGCGCTGGCCTGGGGCGGCGATGGCAGCCTGTACTATGCCACCTGGCAGACCACCGGCAACCTGCTGACCGGTTTAGATGCAGCGCAGCAGGCGATCATCAATACTGAGTTCGGTTTTGAGAATACCCTCATCCCGCAGAACACGGTGCGCGTGTATCACCTGTCGCCGGAGATGGAGTCCACCCCGCTGCTGGAACTGCCCGGCTACAGCATCCCGCGGATGCAGGTGCGCGGCAGCACGCTGCTGTTCAGCGTCGTCAGCAATGGCGAAAACTGGGTGGCGGC
>JALOOI010000175.1 GCA_025454495.1 Anaerolineae bacterium | reverse complement strand
GTGGAACAGGCCGCGGCCGAACTGAACGTGAACGCGCAGTTCATCGGCCCGGTGGGGTCGGACGCGGACGCGCAGGTGGCCGAGATTGAAACGCTGCTGGAGACGGCCGACGGCTTCGCCATTTCCAGCGTCAGCACCGACGCGCTGGCCCCCATCATTGATCGGGCGCTGGCGGAAGGCATCCCGGTCATCACCTACAATACCGATAACCCCGCCAGCCAGCGCTTCGCCTTCGCCGGGCAGGATCTGGTGCAGTCCGGCCGCGAAGCCGGCAAGCTCATGGGCGACATTTTGCAGGCCGGCAAGGTGATTATCGTGACGCTGGATGCGGCGGCTCAGTGGTCGCTGGATCGGGAGCAGGGCGTGCGCGAAGCCCTCGCCGAATTCCCGGACATCGAAATCGTGACCACCATCAACACCGGCAGCGAACCCACCCAGATTTACAGCAGCATCGAAAATGCCATGCTGGCCAACCCGGATGTGACCGGCATCGTGTCGCTGGAATGCTGCTCCACCCCCGCCGCCGGCGAATGGGTGCAGCGTAACGGGCTGGTGGGTCAGGTGAAGGTCGTCGGTTTCGACCTGCTGGATACCACCGTCGAACTGGTGCAGGCCGGGGCCATCCAGGCCACCATTGACCAGGCCCCGGAACGCCAGGGCTACGAGGCCGTCAACCTGCTGGTGCGCTTCCTCAACGGCGAAACCATCAGCGATATTGACACCGGCGTGGGCATTTACACCCCCGAAAATATCGACAGCTACGGTCAGTAAGCCGCTTAACCGATTGATGAGGCGGCCGGGCGGGGCGTAACACCCCCGCCCCGGCGGCCGGAAAGCGTAGAACCCGGTGAAAAATATCCTCTGTTACGGTGATTCCAATACTTTTGGCCAGCCCCCCATCCGTGATCTGGCGGACGCGCAGCCGCGTTACGCGCCGCAGGATCGCTGGCCGGGGGTGCTGCGCGACGAACTGGGGCCGCAGTACCACATCATCGAGGCCGGCCTGAACGGCCGTACCACCGTCTTCGATGACCCGGTGGAGGGCTACCACAAGAACGGCCGCACCTACCTGCTGCCCTGCCTGGAATCGGCTATGCCGCTGGACCTGGTGATTATCATGCTGGGCACCAATGACCTGAAAACGCGCTTCTCCGCCCCCGCCTTTGATATTGCCTGGGGCGCGTCGCAGTTGTGCAGCCTGGTGCTGAACAGCCAGTTTGGCCCCGGCGGCCGCCCGCCGCAGGTGCTGCTGATGGCCCCGGCCCGCATCGGTAAGCTGACGGCCTTCGCTGACCTGTGGGTGGGCGGGGTGGAAAAAGCGCTGCTGCTGCGCGATCATCTGGAAGCCTTCGCCCGGTCGCTGCACTGCGGCTTTCTGGATGCCGGGGCCATCGTGACCACCAGCGATATTGATGGCATTCACTTCAGCGCCGCCGAGCATCATAAACTGGGGCGGGCCGTGGCCCAAAAAGTCCGCGAGATGCTATGAACCCCATTGTGGCAGTGCAGGGCATTACGCGCCGCTTCCCCGGCGTGCTGGCGCTGGATGATGTGAGCCTGGCCATTTTCCCCGGCGAAATTCATGCCCTGCTGGGGGAAAATGGCGCGGGCAAAAGCACGCTGATGAATGTGCTGGCCGGCGAAGTGCTGCCGGATGCCGGCCACATCGTGTTTGATGGCCGGCGCGTGCACATCAGTTCGCCGCTGGTGGCGCAAAAACTGGGGATCGGCGTGGTGTACCAGGAACTGGCGCTGTGCCCCAATTTAACCATCGCCGATAACATCGCCCTCAACCACATCGCCACGCGCCCGGCATGGTCGTTCATCCGCCGCCGCCGCTTTGAGGACGAAGCCCGCCAGGTGCTGGGCCGCCTGGGGCTGCACACCATCAACCCGCGCCAGGTGGCGGGCCGGCTCAGCGTGGCGCAGCAGCAGCTCGTGGAAATTGCCCGCGCCATCTCGCGCCGCGTGCGCGTCCTCATCCTGGACGAACCCAATTCCGCGCTCACCTCGGAGGAGACGGCCCACCTGTTCCAGGTGCTGGAGCAGCTCCGGGCGGATGGCGTGGCCATCATTTATGTGTCGCACCGGCTGGAAGAAGTGCTGCAAATTGCGGATCGCATCAGCGTGATGCGCGATGGCCGGCTCATCGACACGCTGCCCAATGACCACACCACCACCATAGAAAGCCTCATCGCCCGCATGGTGGGCCGCGCCGTGAACACCTTTCGCAAGCACAGCCGCGCCGAACTGGAACGCGCCGAAGTGGCTTTCTCCGTCAGCGATTTTAGCAGTCCGGGGGCGTTCCACGGCCTGCGGTTTGACCTGCACGCCGGCGAAGTGCTGGGCATCGCCGGCCTGCCGGATTCCGGCAAGGATGAACTGGTGGAAGCGCTGTTCGGGCTGCGCCCGGCCAGCGGCCACCTGCGCCTGCACGGCCGGCCGCTGGTGGTGCGTTCACCGCAGGCGGCCCTGCGCCAGGGGCTGGCCCTCATCCCCGCCGACCGGCGCGGTGCCGGGGCGCTGCTGACCATGAGCGTGGAGGACAACACGGCCGCCAGCACCCTGCGCCGCCTCAGCGCCGGGGGGGTGCTGCGGCGCGGGGCCATTCGCCGGCTCAGCCAGCAGTACGTGCAGCAGTTTGGCACCCGCATCAGCGGCCATTACCAGAAAATGCGTACCCTCAGCGGCGGCAACCAGCAAAAGGTGATCCTGGCGCGCGGGCTGGCGACGGGGCCGCAGGTGCTGCTGCTGCACGAGCCTACCCGCGGCATCGACGTGGGGGCCAAAGCCGAAATTTATGCCATTTTGCACCACCTGGCCGCCGCCGGCATGAGCATTCTCATCGTCTCCTCGGAGATGAGCGAACTCGTCAGCCAGTGTGACCGGCTGATCGTGCTGCACATGGGGCGCATCAGCGGCGAATTTGACCACGCGAGTATGCTGGATGAGGAGAGCGTCCTCGCCAGCGTGATGGGACAGAGCCAGTATCTGGCAGCACAGGAAGGCGGGCAGCAGCCATGACCGAACCACGCATTACCGTTGTTGGCAGTTTCGCGGTGGGCATGACCATCCGTACCCCGGTCATGCCCATCTTCGGGGAAACGCTGCGCGGCTCCGATTTTGATATGGGCCCCGGCGGCAAAGGTTCCAACCAGGCGGTGGGCACGGCCCGCCTGGGGGCGCGGTCGGCCCTGGTCGGGCTGATCGGCGAGGATAAACTGGGCGAAATCGCCATCGACCTGTACGCGCAGGAAGGGATTGATACCACCTTCTTCCGGCGCACGGCGCAGCGCCCCACCGGCGTGGGCTTCATCATCCTCAACCCGGCCGGCGAAAATTTCATCATTCTGGATATGGCCGCCAATGAACTGCTGGATGCCGCTTTTGTCGATCAGGCTGAAGCGCACATCGCCGCCAGCGCGGTGGTGATGTCCGTGCTGGAAATTCCGGTGGCGGCGGCCGCCCGCGCCATGCAGCTTGGCCAACGGCACGGCGTAACCACCATCCTCAACCCGGCCCCGGCCGCTGCCCTGCCGCCGGACATCTTCCAGTACATTGATGTGCTCACGCCCAACGAAACCGAATTACGCATCCTGATGGGCCTGAAGCCGGATGACCCCACCCCCACCCGCGACCTGGCGCAGCAGCTTAAGGCCCGCGGCATCACCACCCTCATTGTGACGCAGGGGCCGCGCGGGGCGCTGGTCTTCAGCGGCGACGACACCTTTGAAGTGCCCGGCGTGGCCGTCCCGGTGGTGGATACCACCGGCGCGGGCGATGCCTTTAACAGCGGGCTGGCGGTGGCGCTGGCCGAAGGGCGGCCGCTGCGGACGGCCGTGGAGTTTGGCTGCTGCGCCGGCGCGTTAGCCTGCACCCGCCTGGGGGTTATCCCGGCGCTGGCCACCCGCGCCGACGTGGAAAAGCTGCACCGGCAGCATTATGCCTGAGCCGTTTCAGACAACAGGGAGTGTATCATGCACAGTGGCTTAATTTTGAACGCCGAACTGAACCGCGCCATTGCCACCATGGGCCATGGCGATCTGATGATCGTGTGCGATGCCGGTTTTCCCATCCCGCGCGATGCCTGGCGCATTGACCTGGCCATCACCCGCGATGTGCCGGATTTGCAAACCGTCCTGGGGGTCATCAGCCAGTGCTTCATCGCCGAAAAAGTGGCCTATGCCGCCGAAATGACGGTGAATAATGCGCCGCTGCTGCAAAAAGTGCAGGCGCTGTTCCCCGCGGCCGATCACAGCACCGTCCCCCACAGCGAGATTCTGGGAGGCATCGCCCGCAGCGCCAAATGCATCGTGCGTACCGGCGCGTTTGATCCGTGGGGCAATATCCTGCTCTATTCCGGGGTGGATGTGCCGCTGTGGTTCGCCAGTCCGGGGGTCATCGCGCCGGAATATTATGCCGCCAAACTCAACAAACGCGGATGAAGCACAGTCCGGGCATCATCCTCACGCAGTTGGCCACCCTGCCCATCGTGGATGAGGTGGTGGTGGCCGCGCCGGAACGCGGCGAAGTGCTGGTGCAGGTGCAGGCCAGCGGCATCTGCCATACTGACCTGAGCTACATGCGCGATGCGCGTACCACCCCCGTGCTGCTGGGGCACGAAGGCGCGGGGGTGGTGGCCGCCGTGGGTGAAGGCGTAAGCCATGTGCAGCCAGGCGACCATGTGGTCATCAACTGGCAGGCCAAATGCCAGCGCTGCCGGCACTGTGTGGCCGGCCGGCAGGATTTGTGCGAGGCGGTGCAGGGCACGGCCGGGCCGCGCGTCACCTGGCGCGGGCAGCCGCTGCCGGTCATGCTGAATGCGGGCACCTTCTGCCAGTATGTGGTGGTGCCCGCCGGCGGGGCCGTGCCCATCCGCCGCGACATGCCCTTTGAAAAAGCGGCCCTGCTGGGCTGTGCGGTGGCGACCGGCGTGGGGGCGGCCCTCTATACTGCGGCCGTGGCCCCCGGTGATACGGTGGTCATCCTGGGCGCGGGCGGCGTGGGCCTGAATGTGGTGCAGGGGGCCCGGCTGGCCCACGCCGGCAGCATCATCGTCATTGATCTGGATGCGGCCAAACTGGAACTGGCGCAGCGCTACGGTGCCACGCACGTCCTGCCCGGTGATGACGCGGCCGTGGCGGCCGTCCAGCGCCTGACGGCGGGCCGCGGTGCAGATCATGTGTTTGAGGTGGTGGGCCTGCCGGAATTGATGCTGCGCGGCATCGACATGCTGGCCCGCGGCGGTACGCTGACGCTGGTGGGGGCGGCCGCGCGGACGGCGACCCTGCCCTTTGCCCCGCGCCGCTTTATGAGCCAGCAGCAGACCATTCGCGGCTGCATTTACGGCAACATTCGCCCGGAGCGTGACCTGCCGCTGTTCGCCGACTGGTACATGGCCGGCACGCTGCTGCTGGATGAACTGCACACCGTGACCGTGGCGCTGGACGAGGTGCCGGAACTGTTCAATACGCCCCACATCCCGCGCGGTATTCGCCCTGTTGTTCGCCTGTGAGGTGCTGCTATGCCGGCGTATGCGCTGGAAACACTCTTTCCTGATGAGCTGGCGGCCCGGCTGGCGGCCCGGCCGCTGCTGGTGCTGCCCCTGGGCACGGTGGAATGGCACAGCCAGCATTTACCCCTGGGGTTTGATGGCCTGGTGGCCGCCCGCGTGGGCGAGCGCATCGCTGCCGCCACGGCGGCCGTGCTGGCCCCGGTGACGTACTGGGCGGCCGGCGGCGTGCCTTACCCCTACACCTTCCGGCTGCCGGTGAGCGTCATTGAACCGCTGTTGCAGGCGGTGCTGCTCCAGTGCGCGGGCATGGGGTTTCGCGTCATCTGCGCGTATACCGGCCACTTCGGCATTGAGCAAACGCTGGCGCTGAAGCGGGCCGCCCTGCACGCCATGGAGACCGCCCCGGTGACGGTTTTACCCCTCACCGCCTATGATCTGGTGACGGACATGTACACCGGCGACCATGCGGCGGCGGGGGAAACGGCCATGATGCAGGCGCTGCACCCGGAACTGGTGCGCCTGCACGCCATTACGCCGGGGGCCCCGCTGGACGGCATCCTGGGGCCCGACCCGCGCACGCACCCGGTGGACGGCGCGGCGCTGGTGAACGCCATCGTGGAACGGGCGGCGGCGGTGGCGCTGCGCCTGCTGGAAGCCACCACCCCGGTCGCCCGTGCCCGCTACATCGAAGCGCAGGGGCTGGCGGTGCGCGTGCTGGCCAAAACCTTCGAGCAGCGCGGGCAACTGCCGAAAGCGCAGGTGCCGGCCATCACCACCCCGGCCTATGTGGCCGCCTGCCAGGCCCTCTACGCCGGCGATTATGACCGCGCCCGCGGCCATCTGGAACGCAAACTCGGCGACCTGAGCGCGTAACGCCCGCAGCATCCCCGGCCCCTTCTCCCGGTGGGAGAGGAAAACAGGGTGCGGGCTAATAATCATCCCCGGTCGTGGTGGCGGTGGCGGCCTGCTGCGTGACGATGGCCACGGCCGCGCTGGTGCCGAGCAGTTCCGCGCCCGCCGCCCGCAGCGCCTGCGCCTGTGCATAATCCTTAATGCCGCCGGAAGCCTTCACATGAGTCGTTGCTTTCACTGTGGCCCGCAGCAGCCGGATGTCCTCCGGCGTGGCATGGCCCGGCCGCGGCCCGCCGCCGCTGCTGTTCTTAATCCACGGCACCCCGGCTTCTTCCAGCAGGCGGATGGCCGTTTGTTTGTCGGCCAGCGCGGCGATGTAGTGCAGTTCCAGCATCGCCTTCAGGGTCATACCGCCGGCCGCGGCCACCAGCGCCCGCGCTTCGGCGTGGAATTCGTCGTGCATCCCGGAGAGAAAATAGGTCATATTGGGCTGATAATCCACCTCGTCCGCGCCGATGTCCACACATTCGCGCAGCAGCGCCACCTTGCCCGCCACCGTTTCATGCCCGGTGCCGAAGCAAATCGTCGTCGCCACCCGCACCGGCGTACCGCGCAGCAGCGTGCGGGCCAGCGGCACATAGCACATGGGGATCATGGCGGCGTGGAAGTGATAAACGGCGCATTCTTCGAGGTGGCGGATCATCTCCGTCCGGGTGGTATCCGGCCTGACCAGGGTCGATTGCAGGTGCCCGGCCAGCGGGGACGTGACAGGGGATTGGCTCATGCAGCATGGCTCCAGTGTGGGTTATGGTCACGGTCATGGTCATGGTTAGTATGGCGCTGATTGTAGCATACGCCGCTCCGGTTGTATACAGACGTATGCATACAAACGGACGTATGTCATGCCCCCGCTGGCATTTACATCCCCCTGTGTTATGCTGAAGGTGGGGCCGCAGGATGAGCGCGAAGGGACGGCGTGATGAGCGATGCGATGCTGCAACAACACATGGACAGGGCCACCCCCGCCGGCCGGGCGCTGTATGACCGGCTGGTGCACCTGCTGGCTGAAATCGGCCCGTATACCGTGCATCCGGCCAAATCGACCATTACGTTTAAGGGGGTGCGGCGCGGTTTTTGCGGCGCACATCCGGTGCAGGACAGCCTGAAAGGCTATTTCGATTTAACGCGGGCCCTCCCCCCGGATGCGCGTGTGCGTTCCGTGTCGCCGTACACCCGCCGCCTGTTCGTGCATCATTTCCGGGTGGTGGCGCTGGACGAAATGGATGACACCTTCCACGCCTGGCTGCGGGAAGCGTATGCCGTGGGCCGGGGGGATCATCTGCTGCCGGCCGAATGAGGCCACCCCGCCCCGCCCCACCCTGCCGCCGTGGGGTATCATCCCCCTGTTCACCCATTGCGCCACGCAGGAGAAACCGCCATGCCCAAAATTACCTTCATCGGGGCCGGCAGCACCGTCTTTGCCCGCCATCTCATGGGCGATATTTTAGCCTTCCCGGAACTGGCCGGCGCTCACCTGTGCCTGTTCGATATTGATGCAGAACGCCTGAAAACGTCCGAGATTGTCGCGCACCGGGTCGCGGCCGCCCTGGGGGTGCAGCCGGTCATCACCGCCACCACCGACCGGCGGGCCGCGCTGGACGGTGCCGATTACGCCATCGGCATGATTCAGGTGGGCGGCTACCGCCCCGCCACCGTCATCGACTTTGACATCCCCAAAAAATATGGCCTGCGCCAGACCATCGGCGATACCCTGGGCATTGGCGGCATCATGCGCGGCCTGCGTACCATCCCGGTGCTGCTGGACATGTGCCGCGACATGGAAGCGCTGTGCCCGGAGGTTACATTTTTACAGTATGTGAACCCCATGGTGATGAACTGCCGGGCCATCCAGCGGGCCACCACCATCAAGACGGTGGGCCTGTGCCACAGCGTGCAGGGCACCGCCATGCAGCTCGCGGATGACCTGGGCGTGCCTTACGCGGAACTGAATTATGTGTGCGCCGGCATCAACCATATGGCTTTTTATCTCCGGCTGGAGCATCAGGGGCGGGACGTGTACCCGGCGCTGCGCGAGGTGCTGGCCGCGGGCCGCGTGCCGGACTGGAACCGCGTGCGCTATGCGGCCTTCAAGCACCTGGGCTATTTCGTCACGGAAAGCAGCGAGCACTTCAGCGAATATGTGCCCTGGTTCATCAAGCGTGACCGGCCGGATTTGATCGAAAAATATCAGATTCCGCTGGATGAATACCTGCGCCGCTGCGAGGAGCAGATCGCCGGCTGGCAGGCCCTGCGCCACGATCTGGAACAGGGGGCCGCGCTGGCAGTGCAGCCGAGCATGGAATATGGCTCGCTCATCATCCACAGCCAGGAGACGAACACCCCGCGCGTGATCTATGGCAATGTGGCCAACCACGGCCTCATTGATAATTTGCCCGCCGGCTGCTGCGTGGAAGTGCCCTGCCTGGTGGATAAAAACGGCATCCAGCCCACGCGCATCGGCAGCCTGCCGCCGCAATTGGCCGCCCTCATGCAAACCAATCTCAACGTGCAGGAATTAACCGTCGAGGCCGCGCTGACGGGCAAACGCGAACACATCTATCACGCCGCCCTGCTCGACCCGCACAC
>JALOOI010000174.1 GCA_025454495.1 Anaerolineae bacterium | reverse complement strand
AGCGCCAGCAGCGTCACCAGGTTGTAGGCGGTGCGCCGCCCGCGCCCCTGGCCGCGACCGGGGGACTGATGGCCGGCGGGCGCGGCGCTCACCGGCCGGCGTTCCGGCGGCGGGGGCGGTAAATCCGGCGGCAGCGGCGGGTAACGCTGTTCCGGCGGCACAATTTTCAGCGGGCGCACGGCTTCTGGCGGCAGCGCGGCCAGCAGTTGCAGCGCTTCCCGGTCACGGTCGCGGTTCGGGTCGCTGTCGGGCAGCAGCGCGTCAAAATCCGGCGGCGCGGGTGGCTCCGGGGGGAACAGCGGCGCGGCCGGGGGCAGCCGGTCTTTGCGATCTTTACGCCCGAAGCGGCGCACCCCCCGGCGGAACTCGTCGGTCATGCGGCGGCCTCCGTCAGGGCGCAGGTGGCTGCTGGAGCGAGCGCTTTTGCACGAAATTCACCAGCGCCACATTTTGCGTGCAGTTGGACGGAAATTGAATCTGGATCACCGGCGACTGCTGCACGCCAATGGTCGATTCGAGCTGGACGAAATACAGTTGATTGTTGATGCCATCCGCCACTTTCAATTCGTAGCCGGAGGGCCCGCCATACAGCGAATTGGAACCAATGCCAATCACGCGATCCAGCCCGGCCCCATCGAACACGCGCACCTGAAGCGACCCGGACGGGAACTGAGCGCCGTTGAGGTCGGTGACGGTGCCGCCCACGCCCTGCCAGGCACAGCCGAAGGTGTTGGCGAAATTGGCCTGGAAGAGCACCGTCTCGCGCAGATCAAACGGGAACGGGTTCACCGTGGGCACCGGCGTATTCGTGGGGCCGGTGGGCGTGGCGGTGGGCGGCAGAGTGGGGCTGGCGGAAGGCGTAAAGGTGATGCTCGGCGTAAAGGTGGGCGCGGGTGTATCGGTAATGGTGGCCGTGGGCGTGACGCTGGCCGTGGGCGTGCTGGAGGGCGGCGGAGTCAGGGTTTCGGTGGGGGTGAGCGTGAAGGTGGCCGGCAGCGGCGTGCGCGTGGCGGTGAAGGTGGCCGTGGGCGTGATGGGCGTGGCGGTGGGCACGAAGGCCGCCGTCGGCAGCAGCGCCGTAAAATCTTCCTGCGGGGCCGGCGACAGCAGCAGCACAGCGACCCCCACGATGACCACCACGGTTAACAAGAGTGCGCTGGCGGTGATGAAATTATACAGACGATCACCCATAAAATGCCCCCGGCAGCCCTGCGGTGCCCTGTCTGATGATTAGGGTAGATAGCGCTCAATGGCGGCCTGCTGGAACTGCTGTTCCAGCCAGGTCTGGTAAATATTTTGCATCAGCAGCCCCATGCGCTCTGGCTCAATGGGCCGCTCCGCAAATTCCAGCGATTGAATAATATGATACCCGATGCTGGTGGCAATGGGCCCGGCGCTGGCCCCCGGATTCAGGCTGAAGGCCACTTCGCCCAGGCGGGCATCCATCAATTCACCGGGGACGAACCAGCCCAGGTCGCCGCCGCGCTCGCGGGAGGTGAGGTCGATGGAGTAGGCGGCCGCCAGGGCGGCGAAATCCTCCCCGGCCTGCAACTGTTGCAGCAGCGTATTGGCTTCGGCCTCCGTCCGCACGACGATATGCCGGGCGCGTACCTGGCGCACATTGCCATTCAGGCCGGCGAACAGCACCGTTTGCACGCGCTGCGCCAGCAGCACATTTTGCTGCGCCTGGCGAAATTCCGCTTCGGTGTAGCCATTATCCGCCAGGAACTGCTGCCAGGCCGCGTCCGAGGTGAGCATGGCTTTCAGCCGCTCCACTTCGGCGGTCACATCGTCCGGCGTGACGGTGATGCCCATGCCGGCGGCCGCGCGGGCCAGCAGGCGCTGTTCGATCAGGCCATCCAGCACGTCGCCGGCCAGGGCGGTGGCATCGGTCACGCTGTCATCGCGCAGCCGCCGCGCCAGTTCGCGCTCATAATCCGCCACCAGAATATCCTCACCGTTCACCCGGGCCACCACACCATTCACCGCCCCGGCCGCGGCCAGGGTGGGGCTGCCGGCGGAACTGCTGCCGGCCGCCGGGTCGCTGCCGCCACAGGCCGCCAGCGTCAGCGCCAGCAGCAGGCTGCCTGTCCATCGCATTCCAGAAAAACGCACCGGGTTTGTCTCCATGTGGGTTGAGTACAGCACAATATGTCTATTATGCCGCCAGCCTGGCATTGTGGCAAATGGGCAATTTGTCCGTTATCATGCAGGGCCGTCCCTGGACTGAAGGAAGCGCGATGATCCCCACCACCGAAGAAGCCCGCGCCTGGCTGCGGGAACAGTTGCTCACCTGGGGCGCGGCCAACTTTGCTGCTTTTCCCTGGCGTACCCCGGCCAGCCTGTGGCACGCCCTGGCCGCCGAAGTGATGCTCCAGCGCACCCGCGCCGAACAGGTGGTGCCGGCCTACAACGCCTTTGTGCAGCGCTACCCCACCCCGGCCCACCTGGCCGCCGACCCGGACAGCGCGGTGTTCGCCACCCTGGGCCTGCACTGGCGCGAGCCGCTGCTGCGTGACCTGGCGCGGGCCCTGGCCGACCGCCCGGTGCCGCAGACGCTGCCAGAACTGCTGGCCCTGCCCGGCGTGGGCGATTATATCGCAGCGGCGTTTTGTTCCCTCCACCTGGGCCAGCCCGCCACCATCATTGATGCCAACGTGGTGCGCCTGTACGGGCGCTTCTTCGGCTTTGCCACCGATGGCGAAACGCGCCGCAAACGCCCTTTCATCGCCCTGGCGCAGCAGATGACCCCGCCGGAGAACGCCCGCGCCTATAATTATGCCCTGCTGGATTTTACCCGTGAGCTTTGCACCGTCACGCCGGACTGCCCGCGCTGCCCGCTGCGCCCGCGCTGCGCGTATGCCGCTGCCGCCGGGGTCGGGATGGGATGAATGCCCGCTTAAGACAGGAATAAGTGCCTGGACGCACGGGCATCGTGTGCGTTACGATACAGACAGATGAGCTTTTTAACCCGGAAGATGATTATGTCCAGCAAAAAATTGATCACCATTGAACGCCATATCCAGGAACAACAGCGGGCCTATCCCCAGGCGACCGGCGTTTTTACCGGAATGCTCCAGGACATGGCGCTGGCCGCTAAATTTATTGCCCAGCAAACGCAGCGGGCCGGCCTCAGCGATCTGCTGGGGGCCAGCGACACCAGCAATGTTTACGGCGAGCGCCAGCAAAAGCTGGATCTGTTCGCCGATCAGGTCATCTACAACATGAACCACGATACCGGGCGCGTGTGCGCCATGGCCAGCGAAGAACATGATGACCTCATCGATGTGCCGGTGGAATATGATACCGGTAATTATGTGCTGCTGTATGACCCGCTGGATGGCTCCTCCAATATTGATGTCAATGTGTCCATCGGCACCATTTTTTCCATCCACAGCAAATTTTCCCGCGCGGAACGCGGCACCATGGAAGATGTGCTGCAACGCGGCAAGCGCCTGCTGGCCGCCGGCTATGTGGTGTATGGCAGCAGCACCATGATGGTGTATACCACCGGCCGCGGCGTGTTCGGCTTTACGCTGGATGTGGGCCTGGGTGAGTTTCTGCTCAGCCATGAGTTGATTCGCTTCCCGGAACAGCCAGCGTATTACAGCATCAACCATGGCAACGCCCGCTACTGGACACCGGGGGTGAAACGCTTTGTGGAAACGCTCCAGGGGCTGGACGCGCCGCAGAGCCGGCCGCTGGGCAACCGTTACATCGGCTCGCTGGTGGCGGATTTTCACCGTAACATGCTCAAGGGCGGCATCTTCATTTACCCCGGCGATTTAACCGAGCCGGAGAAGCCCTACGGCAAAATGCGGCTGATGTTTGAAGCGCAGGCGCTGGCCTTCATCGCCGAGCAGGCCGGGGGCTATGCTTCGGACGGGGTGGGGGATATTCTGGATGTGCGCCCGCATTCGCTGCATCAGCGCGTGCCCATGTTCGTGGGCAACCGGGCCCTGGTGGAAAAAGCCGAAGCCTGCATCCGTGAGCATGACCAGGCGTGGCTGGAGGCGTATCTGCCGTATCGCAACACGCGGGCGGCCTTTTTCTCGTAGGCCGGCGCAGCCCTCACCACTGCGGCGAGGGCCGGCCGCCCGTTTAGCTTTCCGCCAGGATGCTATCCACGGCATCGGCAAGCTGGCGCAGGTTCCGCACCAGCAGCACGCCATCGGCGCGGGTGGCGTACAGGTGCATATCGCTGTCGCCGCTGCCCCACTGGGCCGGCGTTTCCGGGCAAAACCAGAACAGCCGCCGGGCGCGTTTTTGCATATCGCTGGCAATGTCGATGCGCGGATTGTTGTAATTGTTGCGCCCGTCCCCCAGGATGATGACCGTCGTCCGGTGGTCAATGCGGCTCATGTGGTCGCGGGCGAAGCTGTTCAGGCTGTTGCCCAGGTCGGTGCTGTAGTAACCGGGCGGGTTCTCCCGCAGCACTTTTTCCACCGCCACCTGGGAATCGTGTTCCTCCAGGTCCATCGTCACATCTTTCAGGTCGCTGATGAAGATGAAGCTGCTGGTGCGCTGCACCTGGTCTTGCAGTTCATAGACCAGCGTCAGCAAAAATTCCACGCAGTAACGCATGGACGTACTCAGGTCGCAGATGAGCACCAGCGACGGCTTGCGCTGGCGTTTGCGAAACTTCATCTCCACCGGCACGCCCAGGTAGCGCATGTTGCTGCGCAGGGTTTTGCGCGGGTCAAAATTGCCGGTGCGGGCCCGGCGCTGGCGCATGGCGGCCCGCGTCCGCAGGCGGGCCGCCAGCCGGCGGATTTCGTCGCGCAGGGTGTCTAAATCCTGCTGCGACAGGCGCTGAAACGGCACATCCAGCAAATCCGGCTTTGGCTCCGGCGGCTTTTCGGACATGCGCTCGGCCAGCGAAGCGCCGGTGAACTGGCTGATCTGGTCAGACATGCCCTGCATATTTTCGCGCAGCATGGCTTCCAGCCGGTTTAAATCCTCCTGGCTCATGCCCATCTCCGCCAGTTGTTCCAGCAGGTCATCCAGCATTCGCATGATCTGGTTCATGCCGGCCATCTGGTTCATGCGGCGCTCAAACCAGGCCCGCTGGTACATTTCATCGCCATTGTTCAGCCCGGCCTGCTGGCCCAGTTCCTGCAACTGCTGCCCGCTGAGCGACTGGCCGTTGAGCAACTGCTGCAACATCTGGCGCAGCGCGTCCATATCGCCCATCAGCGTATCCAGCGCCTGCTGCAACATCTGCTGCTGCTCCGGCGTAAGCTGCTGCTGAATATCGTTCATGGGGGGTTCGTTGTGGCTGAAGAACAGCGGGAAATAATAATCGAACCGCGGTTGATCCTGCTGCTCTTTCACCAGCGTGCTTTTGAGGGTCGACCGGAACCGGGCCATATCCTGAATGCCCACCGCATTTACGCCGAACAGCGCATCCTGGCTTTCGGCTACGGAAATGCGTACCCCCGCCGCCCGCAGCGCCCGGATGAAATCCACCATGCGTTTATCCATCATCAACCACCCTCACACCCGACAATTAAAATCATGGTAACGCAGAACCGGAGGCGCGGCAAGCTGCCTGGACGGGCAGGGCACGGGCTGGCTGCCGCCAGACCCCCAAAAATGGGGGGTTTCTCATCTGCAATTTAACTGTACAATGTGACCGAATAACGTTATTTGGTCAAAATGTGTAGAAAGCGGTCTATGGACGAAAACAGCGGGCGCAGCCAGGCGGCGCAGCACATCCTGAACCAGGCCGAAGCCCTTTTCACCCGCTACGGCTACGACAAAACCACGCTGGACGATGTGGCCCGCGCGGCCGGCATCAGCCGCAGCACGCTGTACCAGCACTGGAAGAAGAAAGAGGCGCTCTTTGGCGCGGTGCTGTGGCGGGCGCTGCGGGCGTTTACCGTGCAGTGGCTGGCACACATCGACGCTGACCCGCAGGGGGGCACGTTTGCCGGCATGTTCAGGATCGCCTTCGAGATCATCCTCAAGCAGCCGTTTATGCTGGCGCTGTACAAAAACGATATGCGGCTGCTGGGCAGCTATATGCAGTTCCTGGAGGGCAGCCAGATCTATGTGCAGCGCCAGCTTACCCAGCAGATGTTTCTGGCGAAGCTGCAACAGGCCGGGCTGGTGCGGGCCGATCTCGATGTTGAGGCGGCCGCCTATGCTTTCAACTGCCTCAATTACGGCCTGCTCAAACTGAGCGATATGATCCCGGCGGAGGTGGCTCCTGCGCCGGAGCGCATCCTGGAAACCGTGATGGTGATGGTGGAACGCATGGTCGCCCCGCCGCAGCCCGGCGACCCGGCGGCCGGCCAGGCCATCATCCGCGAGTTTGCCGCCAGCGCCCTGGAACGCCTGGACGCGCTGGAGCAAATGTTCAAAGCAACACCGCAACCGCAATCGCAACCGCAATCGTAAGCATTCCGCAGGAGGGGACGCTATGACCACGCAGCCGGTGATCTACACCGAAAACCTGACGAAAATGTATGCCGGTGGCGCAAAAGCCATCACCGCGCTGGACGCGCTGACGCTGGAGGTGCTGCCGGGCGAAATCTTTGGCTACCTGGGGCCCAATGGTGCCGGCAAGACCACCACCATCAAGCTGCTGCTGGACCTCATTCGCCCCTCGGCGGGGCGGGCCAGCCTGTTCGGGCTGGATGCGCGGGCGCAGTCGGTGGCCATTCATGCGCGGGTGGGCTTCATCCCCGGTGAATTGAACCTGTGGAAAAACCGCACCGGCCGGCAGGTGATACAGTATATCGCCAGCGTGCGCGGCGGTGTGGCCGCACAGCTTGCCGAAGCCAGCCGCCTAGCGCAGCGCCTGCAACTGGATACCTCCCGCCTCGTGCGCGATTATTCCACCGGCAACCGGCGCAAGCTGGGCCTGGTGCTGGCCATGATGCATCGGCCGGAACTGCTGATCCTGGATGAACCCACCGGCGGCCTGGATCCGCTGATGCAGCAGGAATTTAACGCCATGATGCTGGAATTCCGCCAGTCCGGGCGGACGGTGTTTCTGTCGTCGCACATCCTGGGCGAAGTGCAGGCCATCTGCCAGCGGGTGGGCATTTTGCGGGCCGGGCAGCTTAAGGCGGTGGAATCGGTGGAGAAGCTGATGCAGGTGGGCTACCGCCAGGTGGAACTAACCTTCCGCGAGGCGGTGCCACCCGAATGGCAGGAACGGCTGGAACGGGCCGGCGCGGTCGCGGATGTGCGGCTGCACGGCGACCGGGTTTCGCTGAAGCTGGCGGGCGATTTTGACCCGGTGCTGCGGGCGGTGGCCGGCGGTTACGTGCGCGATATTCGCGTGGAGGAGCCGGGGCTGGAGGATATTTTCCTCAGCTTTTATGGCAATGGCCACAGCGCCGTGCCGCCGCGGGTGCCGGAGGTGCAGCGATGAGAGGCGCAATCTTTGTGGAGCTGCTGCGGCGCAACTGGCGGCAGATGGTTTACTGGGGCATCGGGCTGGCCATCCTGGGCTTTTACGCCACGTCGGTCATCCCCAATGCAGACACGCTGCGGCAGTACCAGGCAGTGGTGGAGACGCTGCCGCCCATCCTGCTCCAGGCCTTTGGCGCGGCGGATAACAGCGTGATGGCCACGCCGGAGGGCTTTGTCGCCTTCAGCTTTCTGGCCTACCTGCTGCTGATTATGCTGGTGTATGCCGTGCTGGCCGGGCTGAACATCACCGCCAGCGAAGAAGAAGACGGCATCATGGATGTGCTGCTGGCGCTGTCCGTGCCGCGCTGGCGGATCATCGTGGAGAAATATGCCGTGTATGCGCTGCTGGTGGTGGGCATTGTCGTCATCAGCTATGCGGGCATGTTCCTGGGCGCGGCCGGGGCCACCATGCCCTTTAACATGAGCCTGCTGACGGTCGGCGGCATCAACATCGTGCTGGGGGTGCTGCTGGTGATGGCCTTTACCGCCTGCCTGGCCACGCTCATCCGCCGCCGGGCCACCACCACCGCCATCGTCGTCAGCGTGATTGTGGTGAGCTACTTCATCAATGTGATCGGTAATGCGGCCGCCGGTACCGTGGCCGCAGCGCTGCGGGCGCTGTCCTTCTTCAGCTATGCAGACGCGCAGTATGTGGTGGCCGATGGCTTCAGCATCGGCAGTGTGCTGCTGCTGAGCGCGGCGACGGTGCTCTTTTTCGTCGGGGCCCTGTGGGGCTGGGAACGCCGCGATGTGGGTGTGTAACGCTACGGATGATGCTGCCGAAAGGTGAGGATGATGGTCGGGGCCGTATTTTTCGAGACGCTGCGGCGCTCGCGCAATGAACTGCTGTACGTGGCGGCCGGCATGGCCGCCCTGGGGCTGCTGGTGGTGCTGATGGTGCCTTTTCTGGATGCGGTGAAAGTGGTCGATCTGCTGAAAGACCTGCCGCCGGTGCTGCTGCGGGCGGCCGGCCTGGGCAGCGATATGGCACTGCTGGCCACGCCGGAAGGCTTCATCGCGCTGGGCTTCTTTGGCAAGTTTTTGCTGCTGTTCTGTGCGTACCCGGTGGTGATGGGCCTGCGGGCCCTCAGCAGCGAGGAGCACGACGGCACGCTGGAGGTGCTGCTGAGCCTGCCGCTGCGCCGTGACCTGCTGCTGGTGGAGAAATTCGCCGCCGGGGTGCTCATCATGGCGCTGCTGCTGCTCATCCTGGGGCTGTCGCTGGTGCTGGCCGCGCAGCTCATCAGCACGCCGCTGGATACGGGGCGGGTGCTGCTGCTGGTGGCCAACCTGCTGCCGATCATGGTGTTTGTGCTGGCGGCCACCATCTGCCTCAGCGCCTTCATCGGGCGGCGGCAGCTCGTCCTGGGGCTGATTACGGGTTTCATCGCCGGCAGCTTCATCCTGCAAACGGTGGGCGACCTGAGCGATGAAGGGGTGACGGCGGCGCTGCGGCGGCTGTCGTTCTTCGCCTACTACGATGCTCCCGGCGTGGTGCAATCCGGCCTCAGCGCCGCGCACGTCCTGGGCTTCTTCGGCGTGGCGCTGGTGCTGCTGGCGGCGGCGGTGTGGGGCTTCACCCGGCGCGATACCGGCGTGTAGGGCGCGGCTGTATCGGGCGATCCGGGGGCGT